>NZ_JBHYTK010000040.1:16225-34203 GCF_042749255.1 Streptomyces sp. NPDC059524
GGCCCCCCGCGCGGGGGCCCCCCCCCCCCCCCCCGCCGGGGCGGCCTACGGCCCCCGGGGGCCCCCGGGCGGCGGTGGGGCCCCCCCCCCGGCCCCCCCTCGACGCCGCGAAGGCCCGCCTCGACCGGGCGGCCGCGAAGCAGGGCACCACCGACACACCCGCCTGGTACGTCGACGTGCGCTCCAACACGCTCGTGGTCGAGGCGGTCAGGCCGGCCGCCGCGCGAACCCTGCTCTCCGCGGCCGGGGTGGACGCCTCCCTCGTCCGGGTCGTGAAGACCTCCGAGCAGCCCCGCCCGCTGTACGACCTGCGGGGCGGCGACGCGTACTACATGGGTGGCGGTCGCTGCTCGATCGGCTTCCCGGTCACCCGGGGCACCACGCAGGGCTTCGCCACGGCGGGCCACTGCGGCCGGGCGGGGACCAGCACCAGCGGCTACAACCAGGTCGCGCAGGGCACCTTCCAGGCGTCGATCTTCCCCGGCAACGACATGGCGTGGGTCGCGGCCAACAGCAGCTGGACGGCGACGCCGGTCGTCGCGGGGAACGCGCAGCAGGTCGCCGGGTCGACGCAGGCGACGGTCGGCTCCTCGGTCTGCCGCTCCGGTTCCACGACCGGCTACCACTGCGGCACGGTCCAGCAGCTGAACACCAGCGTGACCTACCCCGAGGGCACCATCTCCGGAGTGACCCGCACCTCGGTGTGCGCCGAACCCGGTGACTCCGGCGGCTCGTTCATCTCCGGCAGCCAGGCCCAGGGCGTGACCTCGGGCGGCTCCGGCAACTGCACCAGCGGCGGCACCACGTACTTCCAGCCCATCAACCCGCTGCTGCAGAACTACGGCCTCACCCTGAAGACGGCCGGCAGCGACCCGGGCGAGCCCGGTGAGCCCGGGGAACCGGGCGGCACCTGGGCGGCGGGCACCGTCTACCAGCCGGGCGACACGGTGACGTACGGCGGCTCCACTTACCGCTGCCTGCAGTACCACCAGGCGCAGGGCGGCTGGGAACCGCCGAACGTGCCGGCCCTGTGGCAGCGGGTGTGACCGCCTCCCGCTGAACGGCACCGGCCGCATGCCTGTCCGAACGACGCCCGTCCCGGATCCCGGGGCGGGCGTCCGTCGGCGGCAACATCATCGAGAACGGCACCGATTCATACCGTCTCGCGGCCACGCGCCCCCAAGCCGCACAACCGTTCCTGGGTTGAGGGGCCCGGCCGAAGAGGCAAGAAGGGTCAGGACTGCGCGGTCCGGAACACGAGATACCGGCTGAAGGCCTCGTGGCTGTCGGGAGTGAAGGGCCACTCCAACAGGGCCGAGTGAAGCTCCGACTCGGTCAGCCAGCCGTACCAGGCGACCTCCTCGGGATCGCGGGTCACGGTGTCCGGCACCACGGCCTCATGCACGCCGAGCCAGTGAGGGCTCAGGCCGCTGCGGTTGATGAACGTGAACAGCAAGCGCGGCAGGCCACGGAGGCCCAGCTCTTCGGCCAGCTCCCGCTCGGCAGCCTGTTCATAGGATTCACCGACACCCACGGCGCCACCGACCATGACCTCATAGAGCCCGGGGAAGCGCGACAGCTCCTCCGACCGCCGATGGACGAGGATCCGACCACGCTCATCACGACACACCGTCGAGGCGATCCGATGCAGCCAGCCCTCCCGGATCGCCTGCCGACGGGTGACCACCTCCATGACACGATCTTGACAGTCGACACGCTCCACCAGTTCTTCCACGAGACACACCCTGGCAGAGCCCACTGACAACACCGCTTCTCGGCGAGCCGTCCCCAGAACTCGACAACACTCTGGACCCGCCTGGTCCAACAACTGTTGCCGAACTCGGCATCAACCGTTCTCGCGTTACACCTACCTAGCCACCCTCCGTGCCGTCCGTCTGCCAGAGGGGTCAGACTGCGACTTCATCGAAAGCGTCGATGCCGTGCAAGCCCTCGTAGCGGACACCGAACGGCGCTTGTCGCGCAGGCCGACGGTGAGGAAGACCTCAGTTGGGCCGTCTCTGTCGACGCGGCCACAGCCGAGGTGACAGGCCACCCGCCACGACAAGATCGCAACCATCTACCAGCGGGACGCTACGTCGCCGACACTCTTCTTCGGTCTGCCGTGTAAGCGCCTCAAGAGCAGGAGCGAACCGCGGCATCCCAGGCGCCGGGACTGCGGTGATGGTTCTTGTGCCCCGCGACGAGCACGTGGCGTAGTTCGGCAAGGTGCCGGGTGTTCGCGGGGAGATCCAACTCGTCGAGGAGAGCGAGTGCGGCGGCCGGTTCCAGGTCGCCGTAGACGTCGTGAAAGCTCGTCAGGAGGCCGCGGAAGACGGCCGGGTGCAGGGCGGGTAGCCGCACGGCGGTGCGGTATGCCGGCTCCTTCACCGTCCAGCGGACCGGGCCCGAGCATTCGAGCACGCGGCGGGCGCGGCGGAGCAGGTGTTCCGACGGCTCGGCCACCACTTGGTCGATGTCGTTGCCGAGAACCTCGGCGAACGCCGTCGCCGAAGTGGTGTGGTCCTCGAACCAGTCCACCCACAGCGAGTACGTGACGGCCTCGGCGTCCCGGTCCGCCTCCAGACGCCGGCGGTAGCCGTCCCACAGCACGTCGGCCGGCAGAGGGCCTTGCGCATCGTCGTTCGCGAACCGAATCTCGCACGTGACCCAGTAGTCGTCGATGAGGTCCAGCAGCCCGAAAGCCAAACGCACCTGTTCTGCTGCCTCCAGGTCTTCGGCGAACACATCACCGGCCCAGGAGTGCGCCACCTGGTTGGCGGTGAGCAACGAGTCCGGCCTCTCGTCGTCCACCCACCCACCGGGCACCTGTCTGACGCCCTGATCGGCCAGCCAACGCCGCGCCGCTTCCTCGGCTTCCATCTCCACTCGGGAAGTATGACAAGCCTCATAGGATCCCGACCGACCCGACCGTGTCGAGGCTGCGCGGGCCTCTCGAAGAGTCAGTCCACAAGCGCGGTCGCCTCGACCTCGACGAGAACGTCCGGCTCGAAGAGGTGGTCGACACCGATGAGGGAGGCCGGGGGCAGAGGAAGCCGGAGACCGATCTCCTCGGCGACGGCCTCCACGCCGGCCATGAAATCGCCGATCTTCCCCGGGCTCCACCGGGTCACGTAGAAGGTCAGGCGCAGCACATCCGCGAAGGACGCGCCCGCCCCTGCCAGCCCAACGCAGGTGTTGCGCAGCGCCTGGGCCACCTGGCCGGCCAGATCACCGGGTGCGACCGGGGTGCCGTCGGCCTGGCGTGCGATCTGGCCGCTGACGTGGACGTGCCTGGCTCCGGTGCCCACGGCGACATGGTGATACGGGACCGGCTGCAGCATGCCTTCCGGGGTGAAGTGCTCAACAGTCATGGGCTTCTCTCCTCCAAGTAGGTATCCGTAAGCTACCTAGGAGAAAAAGGACACTACAACGAGACCAGGTTTCGCCTTGGATACCGCCGACGAACTCCGTATCGAAGCCCCACACCGCGAATTGCTCGACCAGATCCTCGACAAGTGGTCGCTCAGCGTCCTCAATGAGCTCTGCGAACGCCCCTGCCGCTTCAACGAGCTGCGCCGGGCCATTCCTCAGGTCACCCAGAAGTCGCTGACCGCGACGCTTCGGCGGCTCGAACGCAACGGCGTGGTTGAGCGCGAGGTCGTCTCCACCCGCCCCGTGGCAGTCAGGTATCGAATCACTCCCCTCGGTAAGACCCTGCGCCCGCCCGTCGACGTACTGCTGGCGTGGGCCTCACAGAACATGCCCGCCATCGAACGCGCGCGCCAGGAGTTCGAGACGCGGGAAGAGGAGGAGAGCAGCTTCAAACTCGAACGCTAGGGCCTGTTCCACGGAAGGTCGTGGAGGGGTGTTCGGAAGCTGGTCCGGACATGTCGAACGCGTCAGGCGAATGAGAAGTGCGCGGCGGCTTCCGCGGGCGTGGTGGCTTGGCGACGTCCGGGGACATCGTGGACGCCGGTTGCTCCCTCGGCGCGGAGCTGGTCGGTACCGGCGTCCCGGGTCATGGTGGCGGCGTAGGCGCGGACATCCGTGGCCGTGAGGTCGGGGCGGCCTCGCTCGGCGTGCTGCTGAAGGAGGTCGGTGACGTCCGGGTCGAATCGCAGCATGGTCACTGGGGTGTTGAAGCGTCTGGCGATGGCGATGAGGCGTGCGCGTGCCTGCGGCGTGACGTTCGTCGACTCGGCGACTGCGCTGCGTCCGATGGAGAGCCTGGCGACGATCCTGCGGTCACGTTCCTCGAAGATCCGTGAGTCCGCCGCGTCGGATTCCGCTACCGCGGGCGAGGCGCCGTAGAGCTCCGCGCGGATCTCGTCGCTGGAGACCACAGCACTCGCGTCGATCTGCCCGCGCGCGATCAGTGCCTGAACGAAGCTGGTCTTGCCCGATGCTGGTGGGCCGACGAGGACGACGAGTCCCGCCGGAACCCGGATGACGGGAGCACGAGCGCTGAGGTAGAGGGCCCCGGCGCAGTCGAGGGCTTCCTCCGGGGAACCGGCCGGCAGTCCGCTGGGCAGGATGTGGTCGCGGTAGCTGTCGTTGCCGGCCCGGTAGAGGGCGAAGCCCCAGGCGTGCAGTACGCCGGTGAAGCGCAGGCGGCACAGTGGCAGGCTCCGGCCACAGGGCAACTCGGCGGTGACGTAGGCGAATCCGGCACGGAAGCGGACGTCGATGCTGTCCACGTGCAGCCGACGATCGCGGGCGTGGCGGTTCAGTCGCTGGCGCAGCTGGTGCTGCATCGATTCCGGCGGGTTCTTCGGCACGAGCCCATCCTGTTCGGGTGCGGCGGCGGGCCGCCGCGTGATCGTTGGCCGTGCATGGTGAGTGACGGGCAGGTACGGGGTTTCGCTGGTGCCGGAGACCTGGGTTCGCGCGCGGCTGGTGCGGACTGCGGGTTTCGGCACAGTCCGAGGTGCGGGCGGTGCTGCGGGCCCGGATCGTGTTCGCGCCAGCGGACGGGCTTGCCAACGGTGCGATCGCCGCCCGAGGGTTCCTGGACCGCCGTCACCGGCCAATCACACCCGGCAAGGAGATTCACGTCGTGCTCGACAACGGTCCTCCAAACACGACCGGGTACAGAATGCGTGCGGGGCGGCAGGGTGGCGCCGGCTACGACGGCGCCCCGTCCAGGTTCAGCGCCGTGCGGGCCAGCCCGCGCAGCCAGGCGTGGGCGGGATCGGTGTCGTAGCGGTGATGCCATGACAGATACACCGGCGCCGGAGGCAGTTCGAGCGGGAGAGGGAGCACGGCCAGGCCGAGGTCGGTGACCGCTGACCGTGTGGTGGCTTCGGGGACGCAGAGCAGGAGATCGGTGGTGCGCGCGAACTCCAGCGCGGCGGCTTCCGTGGGTGCGCTCGCCACGACGCGGCGGGAGAGGCCGAGTTGCGCGAGGGCGTCGTCGAGGGCGTTGCTGAGGTTGCCGCGTCGCGAGACGGTGATGTGTTCTGCGGCGGCGTACTGCTGTGCGGTGAGGGTCTTGAGACGGGTGAGGGGGTGATCCTGTCTCACGACGACGACGAGGTGCGTCTCGCCGACGCTCTCGGTACGGATGTCCGGGGCGCTGGGGCGGTTGGCGTTCGCCTCGAGGTCGACCTCGCCTCGCCGCAACTCTGGTGTGTCGGTGCTGGATTCGGCGACGAAGCGCAAGCGCACGCCCGGAGCCTGCTCACGGACGGCCGAGAGCAGTGCGGGCCCGCTCAAGGCGATCAGGGAATCGTGCCAGCGGAGTGTGAACGTGCGCTCCAGCGTTGCCAGATCGAGTTCGCGGCTCGGGGCCAGGACCCCGTGGACCTGGTGGAGGAGCTCGTGCACCTGTTCCCGGACGGCGAGCGCGTACGGCGTCGGGGTCATCGTGCGGCCGGTGCGCACGAGGATCTGGTCTCCGGTCGTGCGTCGGATGCGGCCCAGGCTCCGGCTCATCGCGGGGGCGGTGACGTGCAGGCGCGCGGCCGCGCCCGCCACGCTGCCCTCTTCCAGCAGCGCGTCGAGTGCCGCGAGCAGATTCAAATCCAATTGCATCTGAGTAATCCTAGCCGTGCTTTACATGCATTTGATGTTAATGACGGGGCTGCATACCGTTGAGGCGAACGCGCAGGACACAGCGCGGAGTTCGGCCCTCGGCCGCCTTCATTCCACACCTCAGACGGGAGTACCACCATGTCCGAAACCCTTCAGAGCACTGTCGTCGCCGCCTCCGATGCCGACCTGCTCGCCCAGACCGCGTCCGCAGTGCGTGAGGCGGGTTCGGCGCTGCGTGAGCGCTACGGCGAAGTGGTCCGCTACCAGAGTCGCGAGCAGCTGATGCGCGCGCTCGCCGTCAACGACGACGCGGCCCTCGATATTCTGCGGCCGCGCCTCACGAGCCTGCGCCCGGACGCCGGCTGGGTCGAGGACGAGCTGGACGGCGGTGCGCTGCCGGCCGGTGAATGGTGGGTCGTGGATCCGGCCGAAGGCAACGTCAACCACCTGCACGCCCTGCCGGAATGGGCGGTGACCGCCACCCTCGTGCGGGACAACCAGCCCGTGCTCACGGCAGTCCACCTTCCGTTGACCGGCGAGACCTACACCGCGCTCACCGGCGCGGGCGCCTACCTCGACGGCCGGCCGCTGCACGTCGCCCCGACCGAGGATCTCGGTCTGAGCATCGTGGCCACCAGCCAGGCCCGGCCTGACGAGGACGAGAACGTTGTGCGGCGCGTCGGCTCCTCGATCACCGCGATGCTCTTCGACGCGCTCGTCGTCCGCACCGCCGTGCCCGCGACCCTGCACCTGCTCAACGTGGCCGCGGGACGCATCGACGCCTTCTGGCAGTTCGCCGGAGCCCGCGCGGACCTGCTGCCCGGGGCGCTGCTCGTCACCGAGGCCGGCGGTCGGATCTCCGACGCCGAGGGCCGCCCGTGGACCCCGCAGAGCGAGAGCTTCCTGGCCGCCGCGCCCGGCGTCCACGCCGAGGCCGTCACCACACTCTCCCGCTGACCGCGAACCACACCCCGCACGCACGGAAGGACCAGACCATCATGACCGCGATCGCAGTTCTCGGAAACGGCCGCGTCGGCAGCAACCTCGCCACAGCCCTCACCCGGGCAGGACATCAAGTCAAGGTGGCCGGCCGTGCGCCCGGCGCAGCCGCCGACGCCGCCCGGACAGCACAGCTCGTCATCAACGCCACCCCCGGAGCCGGTTCGCTGGAGCGGCTCGCCGCCCTGCGCGAGGAACTGCGAGGCAAGATCCTCGTCGACGTCTCCAACGCCACTGTCGACGGACCGGACGGACTGCCCGCCGAACTGCTCCACCCCGGCTCGAGCCTCGCCGAGCAACTCCAGGAAGCACTCCCGCACACCCGCGTCGTCAAGACACTCAACACCATGCTCTTCCCGGTGATGACCGCACCGGACCTGCTCGCCGAGGCCCCCGACGCTTTCCTCTCCGGCGACGACCCTCACGCCAAGCAGACCGTGCGGGACCTGCTCATCAGCCTCGGCTGGCGAGAAGAGTGGATCACCGACCTCGGCGGGATCCAGACCGCCCGCGCCACCGAGGCCGCGATACTCTTCGTGCCCCACGTCATCCGGACCAGCGGATTCGCACCCTTCGCCATCAAGATCGCCCGCTGACCCGCACACCGCGCAGCACCAGAGCGCACCGCCAGAGCACGGCACGGCACGGCACGGCACGGCACGGCACGGCAAGCGTGCTACCGGCCTCAATGGCCCCTACGCGGACGGGTCAGTCCACGACCAGTACGAGCTTGCCGCGCACCATCCCGGCCTCGCCGACTCGGTGCGCGTCGGCCACCTCGGTCAGCGGGAAGGTCCGGCCGACCTGGACGGAGAACCGTCCTGCCTCGGTCAACCGGGCCACCTGGTCCAACGCGTAGGCGGCACGGCCGGTGTCGCCGCGGCTGATGCGGATGCCCGCCTGCTGCGCGCCCTGGAAGTCGGCGACCGTGATCACGCGCTCGGGCGCGCCCGCGAGCCCCGCGAGTTCGGGAAGGACTCCGCTGCCGGCGATGTCCAGTGCGAAGTCGACACCCGCCGGCATGATGGCCCGGACTCGTTCCGGCATCCCTTCGCCGTAGGCCACGGGCTCGGCCCCGAGAGAGCGAAGGGCTTCGTGCGTGGCTGGGCTACCCGTGCCGATGACGCGGGCACCGCGCTCCACCGCGAGTTGGACGGCGGCACTTCCGACGCTGCCCGATGCACCGTTGACGAGTACGGTGCTGCCCGCCGTGACGCCCAGCTGGTCGAGTGCGCGGGCTGCGGTCTCGGCCGCCACAGGAAGCGCTGCGGCTCTCGTCCAGTCGAGCGTGCTCGGGATCGGGGCCCAATGGGACAGCACGGCCAACTCGGCTTGGGCGGCTCCGTAAGGTGAGACCCCGAAGACCCGGTCGCCGACCGTGACACCCGAGACGTCGGCGCCCACCTCGTCGACGATTCCCGCGGCCTCGTAGCCCAGGGTCTGCGGAAGGACCTGGTCCATCAGGCCCTGACGCTTCTTCCAGTCGCTGGCGTTGACCCCCGCAGCGCGGACCTTGATCCGTATCTCGCCGGCACCGGGACGGGGATCAGGGAGGCCGACGATCTCAAGTACTTCCGGACCACCGAACCGGCTGAACCGTGCTGCCCTCATGACGCACTCCTTCCGCGGAAGAAGTGGCGGATCGTCCGATACCGCGTGTGCGTGCACTCCCCTGACCGGCTGTCCGCTCGGTCCAGAGCACGTTTCTACTCCGATTCATCGACCCTACGTCATGACCATCGCGGCCCGCGAGCTGCCCGTGGAGCCACCTGACCGTGAGCGCGGTCAATGAGCAGCGAGTGCCGCGTGCGAATCGGACGCCCGTCAAGCGTCCCCTGCGAGATCAGTCCGCCGGCGAGGTCAGGGGGTCCGGTCGGGACAGCGCCTCGGACAACGACAGTCCGTCCCTCGCGGCAACGGCCCGACGGATCCTCAACTCAGCGCGTGTCCGCGGACGGTACTTGGGCTCCTTGCCACACCCGCAGACCGACAGCCCCTCGTAGCGCAGCCCTTCACCCAGCACCGCAGCCACCACAGACCAACTGCGGACGTCGCGCCTGGGCGGCGGAGCGAAGTCGTGGCCAGCGCAGAGGAGAGGCTGAGAACAGTTCGGGCACAGGTGCTCCCGCTGCAGGTCGGCATGCCGCTTGAAGCTGACACGGCACGAGACGCACGCGTAGTGCAGCTTGTAGTGGGTCATGGCGTAGAAGCACACCGGGTCACCGTACCGAGAGGCGCTTCGAGCCGACCACCCGTTTCGAGTGACCAGCAGGGCGATCGTGATCAGGCCCCAAAGGGTGACCGGGCCGGTGGCCGTCAGCGCGAGGGCCTGCCAAGCGGCAGTGGCGTAGTCGACGCGGTCAACGACACCGAACATGGTGAGCGCCTGCCCGCCACTGAGCGGGATCGAGCTGAACAACGCCGTAAGGACCAGGCCACCGAGCAGCGCGGCAGCGAAGGCCGCACCGGCCCGCACCGCCTTCCGCCGATGACGGGGTCGCCCGGAGTGATTCTCTGGCCGCGACCCGTCACTATGCATTGATGAAGCGGGAGAGGAATGATGCCTGACGCTCGCCTGCGAACTCCTTCACCAGGCCGGTGGCGGGTTCTTTGACTGAACGTCAGACACCCGTGTCCGTGCGCGCGGCGAAGCAACCCAACGCCTACCTGCCCACCAGCCCGTCTCCCAGCCGGCTCCGCCGGTACAGCACCTGCCGTCCGTCCCGCGCCCGCGTGACCAGACCGGTCGCGTGCAGCACGCGCAGGTGCTGGGAGACCGCGCTCGGCGTGATGCGGAAGCGGCGCGCCAGCTCCACCGTGGCCAGCGGCTCCTCAAGAATCCGCAGCAGTTGTGCCCGCGTCGCGCCGAGGAGGTCGGTGAGGGCACCTGGAGATGCAGGCGGCGGCTCGGACCAGAGCGTCGCCACACCCCGGCTGGGATACGCCAGCATCGGTGCGACCGCCGCCGTCACCGGCGGAGCCGGCTTGTGGGCGAACACGGACGGCACCAGCAGCAGGCCGCGTCCCGCAGCCTCCGTATGGAACCCGGGTCCGATCATCCGGTGCATCTCCAGCACCCCCTCCCGCCAGACGAGATCGGGGTGCATGTCGGCGAACAGCAGTCGTAGCCCGCCCGTGGCGAGCTGCCGCGCCCGGTAGGTCATGTCGGCTTCCAGCACCAGGCGCATCTGCCGCCACCACGGCTCGATCGCGACTTCCCAATAGCCCTGCAGCAGTTCGCAGATCGCGTCCCGGAGGGCCAGCACCGCTGTGTCGTCGCCCGCTGACGCCGCCCGCAACGGCTCGGGCAGCGGATCGGGAGCGTGCGTATCGCGCAGATCGCGGCGTACGAGAGCGGGCGTGGTCTCCCGTACGACCGCCATCTCCTCCGCGAAGGACGCCGAGAACGCGACCGGCCGCGGCGTCAGGAAGTCCGGCAGGGTGCGGCGCTGCGCGACCAGCGACAGCAGCAGACCGGTGTCCAGGCCGGAGAGCCGGTCGAGGACCGCCCGGCGCCACGGTAGGTGCACCGCCGAAAGACCGGGCTCGCGCAGCACGCGTAGGCTGCACACCGCCTCGTGCAGGGGCGACAGTGCGAAGCGGGTGTCGGCGAGGTCCTCGCCCCCGAGAGCGAAGCTGATCATTAAGGCATACGCTACATCTGTTCCCGCCGGGTGCCCTCGCACCGTGGGATACGGGCATGACAGCACCGCAGTCACTCCTGAGCCGCCGGCTCGTCCTCCTGCTCTCACTCACCTGCGCCGCAGCCGTGGGCAACTTGTACTTCGCGCAGGCCGTCACCCCACTCGCCGCCTCAGGCCTCGGCGTCTCCGCGGGCGCGGCAGCCCTCACCGTCACCGCCACTCAGGTCGGCTACGCGGCCGGCAACTTCCTCATCGCGCCGCTCGGAGACCGGCTCCCCCACCGGACCGTGCTCACCGTCCTGCTCTGCCTCACCGCGCTCGGCCTGCTCGCCGCCGGCTGCGCGCCCGCCCTGCCCGCGCTCGCTGCCGCCTCCGCCTTCGTCGGCCTGACCACCGTCGCCGCCTCCGTCGTCGGCCCGCTCGCCGCAGGGCTGGCCGCCCCCGAGCGACGCGGTGAGGTGTCGGGGACCCTGCTCAGCGGCTCCATCGGCGGCATCCTGCTCTCTCGGACCTTCGGCGGTACGCTCGCCGAAACCCTGGGCTGGCGGGCCCCCTATCTGGCGGCCGCCGCAGTCATGCTCGTGCTGGCCGGCGTCCTCCGTGCGGCCCTCCCCGCGACCACGCCCGCAACGGCGGACACCCACACCCCCTACCTCGCCCTGATCACCGCCCCCTTGCGCTTCCTCCGGGAAGAACCCGAACTGCGCCGCTCCTGCCTCTACCAGGCCTGCGTGTTCGCCGGCTTCTCAGCCGTGTGGACGTGCGTGGTGCTGTTGCTGACCGGTCCCGTATACGGAATGGGCGCGCCGGCCGCAGGTCTGCTCGCGCTGGTGGGGGCGGTGACCATGGTCGCCACCCCGTTGGCCGGGCGGGTCGTGGACCGGCGCGGGCCTGACGTGGTGAACCTGGTTTGCCTGCTGGGCACGATCGCCTCCGCCGGAGTGCTGACGGCCGGTGCACTGGGCGGGGCCGCGGGACTGTCGGCGCTGGTCGTAGGGACGCTCCTGCTGGACGTGGCGATGCAGTGCGGGATGGTCGCCAACGTCACCCGTGTCTACGCCCTGCGCGACGACGCCCGCAGCCGGCTCGGCACCGCCTACATGACCTGCGCCTATCTCGGCGGCAGCGCCGGCTCCTGGCTGGGCGCCCAGGCCTGGGACGCCGCCGGCTGGGCCGGCGTGTGCGGGCTGTCGGCGCTGCTCACCGCGGCTGCGCTCGTACGGCATCTGACCGCCGCCGGACGACACCGGTCCGGCGGCGTTCTTGAGGAATCGCCTGTCGAGGACGGTGCCCGGCGGGGCCGTTCCGGTCAGTACCACTTGTAGCCGGTGCAGTACCGGATCTGCCTGTTCTTCTCATAGACCGCGGCCTGGACGGCGAATCCCGCGGTGGTGGCTGCGGAGCGGGCCGAGGTCAGCCAGCCCATAGCGGCGCCGCTGCCGTTGTAGAAGGCGTGCCACGGGTAGTACGTGTGGGGACCGGCCGCGCTGAGGGAGATGAAACGGATCCGCACGTGGTGGCCGTCGGCCCGGGTGTCAGCCAACGAGAGACTCACGGACGGGTACTTGTGGGAGCCCGGGGTGTAACCGTCGACGTGGACGGTTCCGCTCACGCCCCTGGTACTGCACCTGGCCGTCGCGGCCGCGGCATGCGCGGGACTGCTTGCCTGACCCACCAGGATCAGTCCTGTGAGTGCAGTGATGGCGGCCAGGGCCCGGGAGCGGTTTCGCCATGTCATCGTCATTGCCTCACTCATGTTCGTGCCGCCGGGTCCGGCGGCTGCTCCATCGCACCTTCGCGATCTTTCACCGACACCATCAAGGTCGCCGTCGCAGTCCTCACCATCGGAACAGCGAGTCAGACGAAGAAGCTGTCATGGCGGACGAAGAACTCCGCGCGCTCCTTCTCGCTGAGCCCCGCCAGCTCGGTGACGCCCTCGAAGTAGTCCTCTCGGGGCGCGCCGGGCGCGAAGAGCATGAGCATGGACGCCGGTTCGCCGGACTCGTTGCGGAAGGCGTGCAGGCCTCCGACCGGCACGTACAGGTAGTCGCCTGAGGTCGCGTCGACCCAGCGGCGGCCGTCGTACAGCCGCATCGTGCCGGACAGGATGAAGAACGACTCCGACATCGCCTTGTGGAAATGTGTGCTCGGCCCGCTCGCCTCCGGCCCCATGTCCACCCGGTACAGGCCGTACTCACCGTTGGTCGAGAGCGTGGTCGACAGGTAGTGGAACGCGGTGCCCTGCGCGACGGTGGGGTCGGCGGGCTTCGCGACGAAGTCAGGCGCGGTGTCCGCGGGCCGGAAGCCGGCACTGACCTCGCCATGCTCACCGAAGTAGCGCGGGTCAGGGTAGGACATGGGATTCCTTTCAGGTACGTCGGCGCCGCCTGGCCGGCCACCAGGGAGCGCCTGTGCAGCGCACCTTGTTCGTGTTCGTACGGCTGAAGACCTGACCAGCTTCGCCACGGCCGTGACCTGGAACAACAGTGATCTGCTCAAGTACCGTTCAGTGCGGCTAAGTTATCGGGGAGCGGAGAGCATGGAGCGACAGGAGCTGGAGGCCTTCCTGGCACTGGCCGAGGAACTGCACTTCGGGCGCACGGCTCACCGCCTGGGTCTGTCCGCAGGACGGATCAGCCAGGTGATCAAGGCACTCGAGCGTCGGGTCGGAGTGCCCCTGTTCGAACGCAACAACCGTCGCGTCGCCCTCACTCCGGTCGGCGAACGGCTCCGCGACGACCTCCTGCCGGCACGCAGGATCATCGACGAGGCACTCGCCCGTGCGGTCGCCGCGGGGCGCGGCATCACCGGCTCCCTGCGTATCGGCTATTCCAGTTCGATGGCTGCCAATCTGCTGCTCAACACCATGGAGACGTTCCGCACGTCCCATCCCGACTGCGACGTGACGATCCAGGAGATCCAGCTCTCCGACCCCTATGGACCGCTGCGCAGTGAGCAGGTGCACCTCCAGGTCACCGAACTGCCCGTGGACGAACCGGATCTGGACTCCGGGCCCGTGCTCTACACCTCGCCTCGGGCCCTCCTGGTCTCGAGCTCCCACCCCATGGCCCGACGCGAGACGGTCTCGCTCGAAGACCTCACCCACGAAACGCTGCTGACCATCGGCGGCACGGTCCCGCAGCATTGGCTCGACTACAACTTCCCGCGCCGGACGCCCTCCGGCCGCCCGATCCCCCAGGGCCACGCGGCGATCTCCTGGCAGGAGATCCCCTTCCTCGTGGCCGCGGGTCAGGGCGTCTCGCTCGCCTGCACCGAAGCCGAGCCCCACTACTCCACACCCGGCGTCACCTGGATCCCGGTCCAGGAGTCGCTCCCCTGCCACTTCGCCGCCATCTGGCCCAAACACGGCATGACCACCCGCGTACGAGCCTTCCTCGAGACACTCCACAACACGACACCGGCAGGACGCCGGTAGGAGGCCGGTAGGAGGCGGGCGGCACCGGGCACAGCTCGTCGAACGAGTCAGTCCTCCGAGCTATACCGCACCCAGGAATCCCGGATCGACCGAGCCCATCTGCAGGGCGAAGTCAGCGGCGACGCCGAGGACTTCACGCATCGGCACGGCACGGCGACTGGTGGCCGCGAGATCAGCTTGAGCCTCCTGCAACCACACGAACGGAATCACCGAGATGCCCTGCGAGAAGGACAACGAGGCCACCTCCTCACGCCAGCCGGGCCAGCGCAGCCCTTCGTAGAACTTCTCCAGCCGCCCGGACAGCATCCAGGAGATCCATGCCGAGTGACCCATCTCCATCGCTTCCCACTCCAACGTGTCGGGAGCGAAGTAGGTCATCTGTCCTGGAACGCCGGGCCGACCCAACGCTTCCGGGTTGTGGCCGTTCAGCGCGAACACCCCGCCCAACACGTCGTGGCCGACCACCAAGCCGTTCGCCGGCTGCCAAGCAGGATCGAAATGCGCGGGGAACGCATTGACCTGGGCAAGACTTGGCAGACTGCCGCCGTCTTCACCCGACCCCCCGGCGAAGACACGCACCCATCCGTCATCGAGGACCAGGCCACCACAGTTCAACGCCATGGCGCCGAGTACTGATCGTGCCGTGACCTGCATCTGCAGCAGACAACGGCGGCTCTCGCTCCGGTCAGCGGTCAGTACTTCTACCGGGACAGCACTGGCCGCGAACAGGTCCTCCAGCTCGGGCCAGGCCGGATCGTCCACGCTGATCAACTCATCAATTCCACGCACCCGACGATCATCCCAGCGCTGCACGACACCTTCGACGCCAGGCCCGTGAGACAGGGTTCCGGCCATCGCCGATGAGGCAGCGGATGAAATTCGGCTCCGTTGCGGACGACGACGCGGGGACGGATCCGCAGTATCGTCGCTGACGCTGCGCCGGCCGACGGGTGCGTGACGTCCCACTCGACCTTGCCAGGGCCCGGCGTCTGCTGATGCCGAGCCATACCAGGACGTGACCGGGACGGTCACACGACGGCTTGCGGGGGCCTGAGTGAGACAGCGCATCAGCAGAACATGGTGGGGTGAACTGGCCACCTATCTGGCTCTCGGTGTCCTGGTTGCGGCAGCCCTGTGCCTTGCGGCGTCAGCCCTCCTGATGGGTCTGCCTCACGGGTGGCATGCGGCGACGACATGGGGGTACGTCGAGCACCGCTTCCTGTGGCTGGCCGAGCGAACTGTTCCGGCAGCGGCCGTCGCCTACGTCGTCGTGCGTCTGCGTCGCGCCCACACAGCCCATCCTCACCGTCACGCCGAGAAGCAGGAGAGGCGGGACACGCCGCGCGGACAGCAGCATCAACGGGGGCAACACCGCTGACCTTCGTCACCGACAGAAGACCCAGGGACAGCGTGAGATCCTCTCCATCATGTTCGAGAGCGAGCGAAACCAGCGGGCGGCAGCAGGCGTCGAGGCCCACGTTCGCGACTTCTTCACCGGCCACATGATCACGGTCAGCGACTACGACCTGGGACCCGAGCGAAGGGAACTGGTTCCCGACCTGCGGATCCTCACCGTCAGCCCGGGACCGCGCGCCGACAGCTGGGCCTACGTCACCGCCGGCTGCTGGTCCACGGTCGAGACGGACGGTCACAGCCTCGAATTCGTCCTCACCGCTCCCGTCCGCGACGGACGCTTCGCCGAGCTCCTGGCAATGACCGCCTCCTACCACGCCGGTCACCACCTCGACGTCGAGCACAGCCTGCCCATCGGGGAGCCGTGGCTGCCCGGGTCCCACTGCGACCACCTGCTGATCAGCCTGCCCTACCTCCATGGACCTGACCTGGAGCACTGCGCGCTGCCGGACGGCCATGCCCGCATCCTCTGGGCCCTGCCGGTCACCGCAGCCGAGATGGCATACCGCCGCGAGCACGGTCACGAGGCCCTCGAGCAGCTCTTCGACGAGCGGGGGATCGTCCCGACCGATCCCAGGCGTCCGTCCGTCGCCTGAACTTCGCGGGGGTATTTTCACTGCTCGTGGCTCGGGAGTAGCCACGCTTGTACGGACGCCCGGTCCCGGTGGTTGGCCACGCGGGTCCTGACTTCGCACCCCGGCCCCGGGGCATCGAGTCCGGGACGGCGGCGACCGCATCCTCCCAGGCTCGCCCGCTCCGGGGCCGGGGGTCCATCACGGCAGCTGCACGAAGGGCTTCAGGAAGGCGCGGGCTCCTGGAGTGTCCAGCCGGTAAGTGACGTTGGTGGCGTAGCACGGGCCGTCGCCGGTGATGGTCGTCGCCGCGAGGATGCGCTTGCCGCCGATGGTGGCGAAGTTGGGGCCGCCCGAATCTCCGTAGCACGCACCGCCGTTGCCCTGGGGTGCGGTCATGGCGAGGCGGACCCACGCGTCGTTGAGGGCGTCGAATCTCACGGGCGCCTTCAGGCGGACGCCGCCGCCCGGGTGGGTCTGGCCGCCGGGCCCGTTCACCGCTTCCTGGGTGCCGTAGCCGGCGACGGTCCAGTCGGTGGAGTCGAGTTTCCGGGGTCCCATCGCGTCGAGTTGACCGGCGGTCGGCAGTGTGGCCGGGGTGAACGACCAGCGCGCGGACATCTTGGCGGCGGGTACTTCGACGACCGCGATGTCGTGCGGGTCGGAGGCGGGGCCCGGATAGTCGGGGTGGCTGTGGGCCGTGCCCGGTACGGCGACGGCAGCGGCCTGAGCGGCGGGATCACCGGGGTACTTCTTCGCGGCGGCGTCCAGTCCTGCCTGGACGTCCTGGTCCAGGGAGACGTAGAACCGCACGTTGTCCGGCCAGTCCGTGGTGCAGTGGGACGCTGTCAGGAAGGTGTCGGCGTCGATCATGGTGCCGGAGCACACCCAGTCCACGCGGTCGGGCGTGGCCGGATCGTCGTCGTTGTCCCAGGTCGCCACGAGAGCACCGACCTCGGTGCGTTCGGGAGCAGGGGTCGCGTTGTAGGAGTTGATGGCGGGCGAGGGCATCGCGGCGGCCAGCACGGTGGCGCAGGCGGCCGCGGTGACGGCGACGGCGTGGATGGCGCGGTGGGTGGTCAAGAGGAACCCTTCGTCTGGTAGTCGGGCGTTCCACCTGTGGGGGTGGGGGCATTGAAGCGCCTGTGATCGTTTGTGACAAGACCAGAGGGCTGCGGCTTGTGTTGTGACTGGTTCGAGGCGCCGTGGCCCCCACCGTTGAGGTTGAGCGGTGCTTGGTGATCGAGGAGTGCGCGTGGATCTTCACCCTCGATTCCGCGTGTTCCGGGCCCTCGACGACCGTTAGACGGTCGGGGCCGAACCCGCGGCGTGCGGTGCTCGGATCACCCGCGTTCTCATCCGCACACTCCCCGCCCTCAACCCCGACCCCTTGGACTCTCCACCCATGTCGCTCTGGCTGCTCAATCACTTCTCCACCCTCACTATCGCCGTCCTCGCCGTCGGCGGCACCGTCCTCCTCGCCGTCACCGGGAGCGTGCTGATGCGCCGCAGATACCCCTCCCTCGCACGAGGTGAGCACAACGACATGGTCGAGGCGACCTTGGGGATGTTCGGCGCGATCTACGGAATCATCCTGGCCTTCGTCATCGTCACTCTGTGGACGCAGCTGGACAGCGCGCAGACCATCGTGTCCGCCGAGGCCACCGACGCAGCCCTCATCGCCCGTGATGCCCGCGCCTTCCCCACGCCGGTCCGCGCCGACCTCGACCACGCGATGAGCGGCTACGTCCACGCCGTCGTGGAGGACCAGTGGCCGCGCATGCGGTCCGGACAGCCGTCGTACGGGGCGACCGAGACACACCTGCGGTCGGCGTTCGCCGTGCTGCAGGCCTACGACCCGAAGAACTCACGCGAGGAGGT
>NZ_JBHYTK010000040.1:34301-46880 GCF_042749255.1 Streptomyces sp. NPDC059524
GGTCCGGACAGCCGTCGTACGGGGCGACCGAGACACACCTGCGGTCGGCGTTCGCCGTGCTGCAGGCCTACGACCCGAAGAACTCACGCGAGGAGGTCTTCTACGAACAGGCCGTCGGCAACCTCAACGACATCGCCGCCCAGCGCCGCGCCCGCATCACCATGGCCGAGCAGGAACTCCCGCCTCTGCTCCAGGTGTTGGCATTCGGCGGCGCGGCCGTCCTCATCCCGCTGACCTTCCTCTACGGCATGCGCAGACTGCGCGTCCAGATCCTCTTCGTCGCCTCCGTCGCAGGCCTGGTCGGCTTCAGCCTGCTCCTCGTGCTCGTCCTCGACCGCCCCTTCGCCGGCGATCTCAGCATCAGCCCCGCTCCCTTCCGGGAGGGTGCACTCGCCCAGTACTGGACGCCGTGACCACGTCGGACGAACCCGTCGCGTCCACGTCTCAAGTCCTCACCACAGCGTCCGAGCGGCACGCACTCATCCGGTCCCGCCGGTCCCGGCGGTCGTGCTGTCGGGGTCGAGGAGGCGTTGGCGGAAGTGGTCGAGGACCTGGTCGAGTGCGCGACGGGTGGGTTGACCCGGTTCGTCGATGAGGTGCTCGGTCAGGACGGAGTGCGGGCGGATGAGGCCGTCCGGGTTTGCCGCGCTGTCGTCGAGTTCGACCGCGATGAACGAGTCGCCGAGCTTTTCGCGCAGGAAGGCGAACCGGGCGTCGGGGACGAGCCGGTCGCCGCGGAAGCGCGTACCGAGGACGGTCAGGCCGGACGCGCAGCGCTTCTGGACGGTGCGCAGGTCGTCCGGGGAAATGTCGATCGAGCTGCGGTTGCGGTCGTTGACGGCCAGCGGGAGGGACGGCTGACACAGCACGGGGGCGAGGAGGCGGTCGTCCGTGGCCATGGCCAGGGCGAAGCCACCGGTCAGGCACATGCCCACGGCTCCCACGCCCGGTCCCCCGCACCGCTCGTGCTCGCGCGCGGCGAGGGCACGCAGCCAGGTGACGACAGGGGAGGTTCGGCCGGCGGCCAGGGTGGTGAACTCGCGGCTGACACAGATCTGGACGGCGGCGCGCAGGCCGGTCCAGGCGGCGCCGGTCCAACCGTGCGCCTGCGGGTCCGGGTCGCGTCCGGCGACGCCGAACAGGTGGGGCATCACGACCGTGCAGCCGATGTCCCGGACCCGTCGGGCGAACTCGGCGACCTTCGGGGTGATTCCCGGGATCTCCGCCATGACGATCACGGCTGGTCCCGTCCCCGATCGCAGCACGGTGTGGGTGCGATCCCCGTGCGTGAACGGTTCGCGGCGGAAGTCTGTCAGAGCGTCATCGGCCATGTGTCCTCCTGGCATGGGGGAAGGGTTCCGTAGCTCTGACATGCGAGCGCAGTGGGGCGTGATCACATCAAGCAGTGATGTTACCCATAAGTAGGCCGCATGGACGGCCACCTCGGTGGATGTCTACGACATCCCGAGATCGCCACCCGGCGGCTGGTGCGGCACGGGGAACAGGCGCCCGGGCCCTGGGCGCCTTCCCTCGGTGATGCTCGTGGTTCCTGTGGTGCCGGTGGTGCTCTGTGGCTACTTGATGTCGCGCTGCTTGGGCACCACGACGCCGAAGCGGTCCTGGATGGTGGCGAGTGCGGACTCGTGCACCTGCTTCGCCGGGATGCCGCGGGGGTTGCCGTTCACGGGAAGCGGGCGGGTGGCGGAGGCGTCGCCGACGACGGTCGGGTTGTAGCCGGCGTAGACGGCGCCCTCGGTGGTGAAGAGGGTGCACATGTGCGTCATGAAGCCGGAGATGATGACGTTCTTGCGGCCGGTCTTCCTGAGCTCCTCGTCGAGGTTCGTGTCGTGGAAGCCGTTGGGGACGGCCTTCTCGACGACGGCCTCGCCCTTGACGGGCTCGAGGTCGGGGATGATCTGCCCGGCCTTCGACTTGAGGTCGTAGCCCTTCTCCACGATGTGGATGACCGGCGTGTGGGCCTTGCGGGCGCGCTCCAGGAGTGCCCTGGTGCTCTTGACGGCCTCACGCCAGCCGGTGAGCTCCATCGCGCCGTCGGTGTAGACGTTCTGGTAGTCCACGAGGACCAGCGTGGCGTTCGACAGCTTCGCCGGCGTCTCGTCCAGTTTCATCAGCTGACGCAGCGTCGTCGTGTCCTTGGCATAGTTCTTCTCGTGGCTCTTCTCGCTGCGCTGCTCACCGCTGTCGGTGCGGGTGGCGGCCGCGGAGCTGCCGCCACAGGCGGAGACGGTGGCCGCGAGGACGGCTGCGGCACCGAGCACGGCGGCGGAACGGAGCAGCTTCATCAGACGATCTCCTTCTGGGACACGACGACGACCCCGTACAGGTCGGCGATGGTGGCGAGAGCTCCCTGGTGCACCTGCTCGGCGGGCACGTCGGTGCCCGCGACCGGAAGCGAACGGGTGGCGGTGGCCTCGGCCACGACAGTGGGGCGGTGGCCGCCCAGGAACGCGCCCTGCGCCGTGAACGCGACGCACATGTGTGTCATCCAGCCCGCGATGACAACGTCCTGGCCCTCGGTGAGGTGCGTGGCGAGGGCCGTGCCGACGAACGCGTTCGGGACCTGCTTGACCACGACGGGCTCGCCGTCGACCGGCGCGACCTTCGGGTGGATCTGGCCGATCTCGGCCCTGATGTCGTACGGGGTGCCCTCGCCACCGTCGTTGATGACGTGGACGACCTTGGCGCCCGCCGCACGGGCCCGCGCGAGGAGCTGCGCGGCGGCGTCGAGGGACGCCTCCCAACCGTCGAGCTCCATCACGCCCTGGGTGTAGGTGTTCTGGAAGTCGATGAGGATCAGCGTCGAGCCGTCCAGCTTCGCGGGCGTCTCGTCGAAGCCGTTGAGCTCGCGCAGCGTGGTTCGGGACATGGGTGTACCGCCTTCGGATCACAGATGGGAGACGCGCCCCGGAGCGTTCGCCGGGCCACGTCTGCAACGCTATGACCCAGCCCCGACGTCGGCAATGACGTCTAACATGCAGATACCGACATGCCGTGACGTGCAGAGAGTGGGAGGGTCCGTGCCGGACACCGCCAGACGACTCATCGTGATCGTGCTCTTCGAGGGCGTCGACCTGCTCGACGTGACCGGACCGCCCGAGGTGTTCTCACTGGCGCTGCGCGAGACCGAGGAGGCGGCGGGCTACCGGGTGCTGCTGGCCGCCGAGACCCTGGACCCGGTCACCACCGGCGCGGGGGTGCGCATCCTTCCGGACATCACCTTCGCGCAGGCCGCCGCGGGCACCATCGACACGCTCCTGGTTCCCGGGGCGGTGGAGCTCGACGAGGAACGCCGCGCCCACCCGCTCGTCGACCCGGATCTCGTCGAGTGGGTAAGGGTGCTGGCCGAGCGCACGCACCGGATCACCTCGGTGTGCGTGGGCGCGCACCTGCTCGCGGCCGCCGGACTGCTCGACGGCAAGCGGGCCACCACGCACTGGTCCACCGCACAGCAACTGGCCGCCGACCACCCGGCCGTACAGGTCGACGCCGACCCCATCTTCATCCGCGAGGGCAACGTGTGGACGGGCGCCGGGATCAGCGCCTGCCTCGACCTGTCGCTCGCGCTGATCGCCGACGACCTCGGCGAGGCGGTGGCCCTGCGCGTGGCGCGCCAGCTGGTGATGTACCTGAAGCGGCCCAGCGGCCAGAGCCAGTTCAGCGTGCCGCTCGAACAGGTGTCGACGACGCGGCGCATCGAGGATCTGCGCCATCACATCCTCCGGCACATCGACGAGCCGCTCACGGTGGTGGATCTGGCCGCGTACGCGCACGTCAGCGACCGGCATCTGACTCGCCTGTTCAAGACCGAGCTCGGGACGACCCCGCACGCGTACATCGAGTCGGTCCGGGTGGAGAAGGCCCGCCACGAGCTGGAGTCGTCGGACGCCACCCTGGAGCGTGTCGCGACGCTGTGCGGGTTCGGTACGACGGACACGCTCGTGCGGGCCTTCCGCCGACGCCTGAACACGACACCGACGGAGTACCGCCGCCGGTTCCGGGTGCCTCAAGTCCCTTGACGCACAAGGGCGTTCACACCGTGACGCGCCAGCCCCTGACCGCGCCGGCAAGGGCACGCGACTCGTCCCTCTGCGAGCCTCTCCCATCACCTGGCCCGGGGTTCCCGTTCCCGGCTTGCTCTCGAGGTCCCGTTGGGTTCGTCCGTGGGCTCCGTGTCGTACCGTGTCGTGTCGTGTCGTGTCGCGGGGCAACTTCTCCGACCGCAGGCCGCCGGCGGCCGTGAGCGCGCCCCGCTCCGTGGCCGAATCGGCTCGCCTGCGGGCAGCCACACAGTCTGCCCTCTACTCACCGAAGACCAGAGGGCAGAGGGCAGTCGTCTTCGGCGCGCTCCTATCCACTACGCCGAAACCTGTACGGGGAACCGACCGACCCGGTGGGTGTGGCCGTCAGGGCATCGCCGTCGACCGTGACATCGAGGCTGGACGGCACCGTGACGGAGATACACTGCGAGCCCTGAGGAAACGCGATGCGGAAGCGCTTGCCACCACCGCCGGAATCCTTCCTCCGCGTCACCGCGGCGGCGCCGCACAGACGCATGGGCGCGGTGCCGAGGGTGGCCTTGCCGTCCTCGCCCACCCGGATCGAAGCGGCGTCCCCGAAGTCGTCGTACCCCGCCGGTTGCGTACCGTCCGCCGTCCACTCACCGACGACCGGATCGAGCTCGCCCGAGGCGGAACCCGAGCAACCGACCAGCACCCCCGCGATCACGGCGAGTACACCCATAGAAGTCCGACGCACAGCTCTCCCCCATCGTCCGGCGCACCTCCCTCATCCTGACGCACAGAGCCGCGCGCCGGTCGCGCTACGCACAACAACTCCGATCCGCCCAGGGGAGGCGACTGATTGCAGGCTGTATGTCTTGCCTGCTCCGTGGCTGTGTGTCCGCGGAGCACCCCTGCCGTGTCAGCTCGAGGCCATGACGGTGTCGATGAGTGCTTTCACCGCACGGGGGCAGTCGTTCCGGGTGAACCCGAGGCGACGCACGTCCTCGGGGTCGGGTTCGTAGGCCAGGGTGTTGCCTCGCCCCTGGACGATGGACGGGTCCGGCTGCAGCGGATGCTGCTCGTCGCGCTCGCCGATGACTCGCTTGCCGCCTGCGGCGTCGACCAGCATCTGGAAGAACTGCCGGTAGGACATGTTCTGATCACCGATCAGATACGCCGCGCCGGATTCGCCGTGGAGCAGGGCTCCCCGAACGGCCTGGGCCAGGGATTCGGCGGACATGTAATTGGTGCCGCCCGGCGGGGCGAAGTCGGGGATGCCCGGCTCGTTTCCGGCGGCCCACGACACCATCCGACGGTAGCGCCGGGCAGAGGCGCCGGGAACGGCCCCGATGATGGAGGGCGGGTTGAGGGTGCAGACGGTGAACGACGCGTCAGCGAGGGCTCGCGCGCCTTCGTCGGCCGCCTTGCGCGCCGCGATGTAAGGGTTGCTCTCGGCCAGGTCCGGGCGCAACTGGTGGTAATAGCTGCCCACTTGGACGAAGTGGCTCACACCGGCCTGCTTGGCCAGTGCTGCCATGCGGGGAACCCCGGCACGCTGAGTGTTCTCCCAGAACGTCGTGGTGTCGTCCTCGGGGTTCTTGTGCCGCACGTCCTGGCCGGCGGCGAACACGATGCCGTCGAAGGGAGCGAGCTGCTCGGCCGTGAAGGTGGGCACGGTGTAGTCGCCGGCCAGGTGAGGGAAGTCGGCGACCGGGGAGTCGTCGGGGGCCGGTCCGCGGCCGGCGACCGTGACGGAGTGGCCGTGGTCGCGCAGATGGAGTGCGGCGTGGGCGCCGATCATGCCGGTTCCACCGATGATCAGGATCTTCATGGACAGCTCCGTTCGATGGGGTCAGGGGAGGCGCGGGCGGTTGGTCCAGCCGCCGGAGCGGCGCGGGAACCAGCCGCCCGTGGCGTGGGTTCCGCCGTCGACGTGGATGGTCCCTCCGGTGACGAAGCGCGACAGGTCGGAGGCGAGGAAGAGCGCGACCCCGGCGACGTCGTCGGGTTGTCCCGGCCCGCCGAGCGGGGACCACGTCGGCCACAGGTGCCGGTCCTCGTGCGGAACGATGTCCTCGTACGGAACCTGGGGCGTTTCGACGAGGTCGGGGGCTATCGCGTTCACCCGGACACCTGAGGGGCCGATCTCGGCGGACAGCGACCGGGTGAACCCGGTGAGTGCGGCCTTGTATCCCGAGTAGACGGCGTGGCCCGGGATGGCGCGGTGAGCCTCGACCGTGGTCAGGTTGATGATGGAGCCGCGGCGCCGCTCGGTCATGCCGGGCAGCAGGGCGTGGGTGAGGCGCAGTACGTGCGCGAAGTTGATCTCGTGCAGTTCGTCCCACAAGGCGGGCGAGTTGGCGGCGAAGGTGTGCGGCGGCTGCACGAAGTGCCCGACGTTGTTGACCAGCACATCGGGCCGGTGCTCGACCAGCCCGTCCGGACACGCGGTCCGCACGTCCCATTCGAGGCAGGTGATCGAGCCCCCTGCGGAGGAGTCGAACGTGCACTGCGTCATCGGTTCGATGTCGGCGACCAGGACGTGCGCACCGTGTGCGGCGAAAGCCCGCGCGACGGCGGCGCCGATACCGGTGGCCCCGCCGGTCACCACGGCACGCCGGCCGGCCAGCAGGGCCCCGGGCGTGAGGCAGTTGGGTTCGGTCATGACCGGAGTACAGACCATGGATGCCGGACAGGGACACCGCTCTTCCCGATAGGCGGAAACAATCGGTCGCCGAAGGCCTGGACCCGTCCTACGGTTCAGGCCGACGACGCGTGCGGTGCCACCGGTCCGGAGCACCGCTCTCGCGCCGGTGACGATGCGGGGCTGCTGGAGCGGGGAGGCAGGAAGATGACCACGCGTGCGCAGGGCACTGGCGGCCCCCCGGTCGGCGTGATGCAGCGTGCTGCGCTGATCCTCGACGCCCTCGACGGCGCGGAACCCCTGAACCTGTCGCAGATCTCCGCGGCCACCCGACTGCCGCTGTCCTCGACCCATCGTGCGCTGGAGCAGTTGATGGCGTTGCGCTGGGTGCACCGGGTCGGCAAGGACTACCAACTGGGCATGCGCCTGCTCGAATTGGGGTCGGCGGCCTACCACCAGAACGTACTGCGCAGTGCCGCCCTGCCGAGCCTGCACCGGCTTCACCGGACCACCGGCTGCGTCGTGCACCTGGGCGTCCTCGACGGCGACGAGGCCGTCTACCTCGAGAAGGTCGGCGGCGAACTCGCCGTCGGCATACCCTCTGGGGTCGGCCTGCGCATGCCCGCCCGGTCCTCGGCCATCGGCAAGGCGTTGCTGGCAGGCTCATCGAACACCACCGCACCTGACGGATCCGGTGCGCGTGAAGCACAGGTCGTGTGCGAGCACGAGAGGTGCATGAAGGGCTTCAGCTGCCTGGCCATCCCGATCGGCCCCGCCGGAGACGGCGAGACCGCCGCGATCTCGGTCTTCGGCTCGGCCGCCAAGCTCCGTACGGACCAACGCATTCGGCTGTCGGTACGGACCGCGGCAGCCGACATCGCACGCCGCATGGCACTGGCGCAACGACCCTGAGGCCAGGGGCTGATGCGGCGGCGGCGGTGGTGGAGTGATGAGTCACTGAGCCGGTTCAACGGCGGGTGCCGAGTACTGCCGTGAGGCCTTCTCGCAGGTCCTTCACGAAGTAGTCAGGGACTTCCAGCGACGGAAAATGTCCCCCGTTGTCGGGCAGGTTCCACCTGACGATCTGTCGGTAGCGTTGCTGGGCCCAGGGGCGCGGGCACTTCTCGACGTCGCGGGGGTACGCGGTGATGGCTGACGGCACGTCGACCCTCAGTTCAGGGTCCAGCGAGTTGTGGCTCTCGTAGTAGATGCGGGCGGCGGACGCGCCGGTCCTCGTCAGCCAGTACAGGGTGACGTTGTCGAGAATGCGGTCTCGGGAGATGGTCTCGAACGGGCTGTCTTCGGTGTCCGACCACTCGGCGAACTTGTCGAGGATCCAGGCGAGCAGTCCGACGGGTGAGTCGACCAGCGAGTAGCCGATGGTCTGGGGTCGGGTCGCCTGCTGCTTCGCGTACCCCGCGCGGTGGCGCCAGAAGTCGCGGGTCTCCTCGGCCCATTGCCGCTCGGTCTCCGTCAGCCCGTCCGTCGTCAATCCGGGCGGGCCCTCCGCGAACGTGGTGTGGATGCCGAGGACGTGGTCCGGGAACCTGCCGGCGAGAACCGTGGTGATGTTGCCTCCCCAATCGCCGCCGTGTGCCGCGAACCTGCGGTACCCGAGCCTGCTCATCAGTTCCACCCAGGCGGCCGCGATCTTCTCGGTTCCCCAGCCGACGGTGGCCGGTTTGTCGCTGTAGCCGAAGCCCGGCAGCGACGGGACCACGACGTGGAACGCCGGCGCATCCTCGTTCTCCGGGTCCGCCAGCTCGTCCACGAGGTGGCTGAACCGGGCAATGCTGTCCGGCCAGCCATGCGTGAGGAGCAGAGGAGTGGCGTCCGCCCGCGCTGATCGGCGATGCAGAAAGTGAATTCCCAGGCCGTCGATGGTCGTGCGGAACTGACCGATCTGGTTGAGGCGCTCCTCGAACGCCCGCCAGGTGTACCCGGTGCACCAGTAGTCCACGACGTCGACGAGGTCGGCGAGCGGAACGCCCTGGTCCCACCTCCCGGGTCCGGGTGGGGCGCGACGAACGGTCTCGGGCTCCGGCAGCCGTGCCGTGGCCAGTCGCGCGCGCAGATCGTCGAGGTCGGCGTCACTCGCGTGAGCTTCGAATGCCTGCACGTTGCTGGTGGAACGGGGCATGGCGCCTCCTGGCCGTCGTGAGCCGACTACAACCGATCGTGAACCGTCTATGCCGGTTCTACTACCCCTTCACGACACCCCGCAACCAGCTATGGTGGTTCCATGCGTTCGGGATTGCCTGACTTCCGCCTCGGCGCCGTACTGGCGACCAGCTTCACCGGGACCCTGTCCGAGCGTCACGGCGATGCCGTGGAGCGCATCCCCACGCCGCAGCGACTCGTCGACTGGCTGTCGGTGTACGACCTGACCGTGGACTCCTGCACCACCACCCAGCTCGAACTGGCCCGGGAACTAAGGGAGTCGATCCACGCCGCCGCGACAGCAGCCGCCACCCGGGAACCGCTCCCTGCGGGCGCCGTCCAGGTCATCAATGACTGCAGCACCCGAGGGCGGGCAGCGGCCACCCTGACGCCCGAGGGCAAGCGGCAATGGCAGCTCGGCTCGGCTTCCCCCGTCGAAGACGCCCTCAGCGTGATCGCCGCCGACGCGATCAGCATCATCGCCGGCGAACGAGACGGAAGACTCGCCTTGTGCGCCTCACCGACATGCCAGGCCGCCTTCTTCGACACCAGCCGAAGCCGCACCCGTAGATGGTGCGACATGAACACATGCGGAAACCGCCAGAAGAAGGCGCGCTTCAACGCCAATCGGAGGAAGGATCCGTCGTAGGGCAGATGCCGACGGGAAGGTGGACAGCTTCCCATCGGGACGACGGCCAACTCCCTCAATAGGGACGGCAGTCGAGGGCAAGGCGGACCTGAGGGCAGCCTTCGCGCCGACGAGGTTGCCGAGAACGAGTTCTGCCTCGTTTCCCGGGGCACGTACGCGGTGGGCTATCTCCACTAGGAGACCAGTGGGACCAAAGTAGACCTCAGGTGCAGACAATGGGGCAGCCCCGCCGGATCGAGTGCTGTGCAGCGCGCAGGTACACGGCCACGTAGAAGGCCGTGTCCAGGTCGTCGGTCCACGGTCCGGTTCGGCTGGTGGCCAGTTCCCTTGCTTCGTGCCGGAACCAGGTGCTCAGGTCGAGGTTGTCGCATGTCGCCGGTGTTTCGACCGGCAGATCGATGGCTGCCGCCAGCTTCTCGGCAAGGCGCAGGACCTGAGGGGCGCCGGCCACCATGGACTCGTAGTCGGCAGATTCGATGGGCACCCAGATCTCCTCATCGAGCGAGATGGGCACGAGCACGGTCCAGCCGCAGAGGACCTCCGATTCCTCCAGTGACAGGTGCGTCTCGCACAAGGCAATGAACCCGGTCATGTCTAGGGCCAGCTTCTCCTCGAAGGCTTGCCCTGATCCGGGTACGAAGTCCGGCTCTGTGGGCACGTCCTCATAGGGCGGCAGGCCCCGCCGCTCGAGTTCTGCATCGAGCGCCGAAGCAACCTCACCCCATCCGTCCTTCTCGTCATCGAACCATTCCTCCGCGCCGACGCTCACCAGATAGACACCCATATCGGGAAGCTATCTCGCGCATCTGACATCGATCAGTGAACCAAGTCATCGATGCCGACACCCGCCGCATTGTCATCGCCGGCCGGCCGGTCCCAGGCAACCTCAACGACTGCAAGGCATGGGAGTTGTCCGGCGCCAAGGAAGCGTCTGGCAAGACCGCAGTTATCGCGGACGGCGTCTACCGGGGCAAGGTCCTGCGCGACTGCCGCCTCAAGGGCGACGGTGTCGATTACGCCGTGCTCGGCGTCGCCCGCCTGCACAACCTCGCACTGGCCGACTGACAGACACCCAACAAAGCCAGTGTGTGCCGCAAGCTGCCAGCCATAGACCGATCACTATGACCGAGAGTCGCGGTCCCGCAGAGCGCTGACGCCGCTGCCATCGGCGAAGTGCCGAGAAGCATGGGCCTCACGGCGCGCATCGCGAAGCCCCCGGGTAGCCGCCGCTTCGATCCGATGCGCTTCGGGATGGAGCGGTGTGCGCCGCCGCTCCCGACGTAAAAGCACGGTCATGGCCACGGCCCGGGCCCGGCTGCGGGAGAGCGTGGCGCTCGCCTCGACCGGTCGATCGCCGTCCGAAGACACGACAGGAGAACCGGCATGAGCCAGACCCAGGACAGCCCGAACGAGACGACGAGGGCACTCGACAGCGCCGAGCTGATGGACTTCCCCGGCGCGCACGACCTGATCGCGGCGGGCCAGGTGGCACCACCCGCGGCGGGCGCGGTGCGGGCGGCACGCCTGGCCGTGACGCAGGCATCGCTACAGGACCGGCCCGACCTGCGCGGACTCACCACGGGCCCACAGCCCGAGGCGGCCGCGCCGCGGTGGCGTCGGCGCCGGCTGCTCGTCGCAGCCGCGGCGGTGCTCGCCCTGGCTGTCGGCGGCGCCGCGTATCCGGTCCTCGGACATGATCCGGCCGCCGGCGCATCGGCCGCCTCGTTCCTGTCCGACGTCGCCGACACCGCGGCGCAGGAGCCGCCGTCGACGGCCCCGTACTGGAAGGTCCGCAAGGAGGTGGTCAACGAGGACGACGGGCGGCGCACGGACACCACCTGCTTCGACCGCTCCGGACAGGTCTGGTCGGTGAACCCGGACGGCTCCGTCCAGGAACCCGGACCGAAGCTGAAGCGTTGGCTCGTCGGCGAACACCGGCTCACCTGGAAGCAGTTGAGCAAGCTGCCCGCCGACCCGCACGCACTGGCCACCCGTCTGGGCCCGGACCCCTCCCACCAGGTCGTGGCGCTCCTGGAAGACGCGCCCGTAAACCCCAAGGTACGAGCCGCCCTCTTCGAGATCCTCGCGGACCAGGACGCTGTCGAGCTCGTCGGCACGGTCGAGGACAGTCAGGGGCGCTCCGGCACGGCCGTCGAGTACACGACCGCGCCTTCGGAGTTCACCGGGCTGCGCACCACGATCCGGCTCATAATCGCACCGAAGTCCGGTGCGCTCCTGGAGTCCGCCAGCCGCACCGACGGCCGCCCCGCCGAACGCACCACGTTCCTGGAGGTCGGCCCCGCCGACCACATCGGCTGAGGCCCCGCACCGGGGCGGCCCCCGTGGCGACGGGGCCGCCCCCCTGCCCAGGACAAGACTTTGTTCAGGGTCGTCCACCCTGGCGGGGCTCTCCCCTGGTGGAGGTGCCCTTGCCCTTCGGCAGCAGCCGGGACGCTGAAAGCCGACGAGTCACAGAGGGACGAGTCCGCAGAGGGACGAGTCCGCAGACGGACGAGGGCACCCACTCCGGCGGGCATACCTGGTAGATGCGCTGCACACAGCACGTCGGCTACGGTAGGCGCATGTCTACGCCCCGAGTTTCCTAGCTGAGGACCCGCTTCCACGCCAGAAGTGTGTCCTTTTGCTTTCTCGGAGCGATACCTCATGATTACCGTTCGCGGTGTCGAGCTGCGCGCGGGCGCCTGCCTGCTGCTCTCCGACATCTCCTTCTCCGTCTCCCCCGGCGACCGGATCGGCCTGGTCGGCCGTAACGGCGCGAGCAAGACCACCCTGATGACGGCCCTGGCCGGACAGGCCAGGCCCGCCGCCGGGACGATCACGCCGACCGGACCGGTCGGCGTGCTGGCCCAGGACTCCCGCGCGGCCGACCCGGCCGTCAGCGTGACCGACCGGATCCTGTCCGCCCGCGGCCTTGACCGCGCCCTGCGCACCCTGCGCAAGGCCGAGGCCGCGATGGCGAAGGCCTCCGAGCCGGCCGCGCTGGAGCGGGCGATGAACGCCTACGCCCACGCCGACGCCGCCTTCCAGGCCGGCGGCGGGTACGCGGCCGAGTCCGAGGCCGCCCGCGTCGCGGCCGGACACGG
>NZ_JBHYTK010000040.1:46890-48186 GCF_042749255.1 Streptomyces sp. NPDC059524
GCCCGGTGGGGCGCGCCGCGGGGGGGGGGGGGGCGCGGCGGGCGCGCGGCGGTCCGGCACACAGCGGCGGGGGGGTGTGTGGGCGCTACGCCTGGCCCCCCCCCACGGCGGCACGCTGCTGCTGGACGAGCCGACCAACCACCTCGACACCGACTCCATCGCCTGGCTGCGCACCTTCCTCCAGAGCCACCAGGGCGGTCTTGTGGTGATCAGCCACGACACGGGCCTGCTGGCCGACGTGGTCAACCGGGTCTTCCACCTCGATCCGCAGCGCGCCACCATCGACATCCACAACACCGGCTGGAGGACCTACCTCACCCAGCGGGAGGCCGACGAGCGGCGCCGGGCCCGGGAGCGGGCCAACGCCGAACGCAAAGCCGGGGCTCTGCATGCTCAGGCGGACAAGATGAAGGCGCGGTCGGCCACCGCCGTCATGGCCAAGAGCATGGCCCGCCGCGCCGACCGCATGCTCGCCGATCTGGAACCGGCCCGGCGCACGGAGAAGGTCGCGAAGATCCGGCTGCCCGAGCCCGCCGCGTGCGGGCGGATCCCCCTCGGCGCCGTCAGTCTGGCCAAGTCCTACGGCGACCACCAGGTCCTCGCCGGCGTGGACCTGGCCGTCGACCGAGGCAGCCGCCTGGTCATCCTCGGCCTCAACGGCGCGGGAAAGACCACCCTGCTGCGCCTCCTGGCCGGCCAGGAACAGCCGGACTCAGGTCGGGTGGTGCACGGGCACGGGCTGCGCCTGGGCTACTTCGCCCAGGAACACGACACCCTCCACACCGAGCGGACCGTACGGGAGAACCTCCGCGCTGCCGCACCGCACCTCACCGACGGTGAAGCACGGCGCGTGCTCGGCGCGTTTCTCTTCTCCGGCGACGACGCCGACAAGCCGGCCGGCGTCCTCTCCGGCGGCGAGAAGACCCGCCTGGCCCTGGCGGGCCTCGTCCACTCCGGCGCGAACGTCCTGCTGCTGGACGAACCCACCAACAACCTCGACCCCGCCTCGCGCACCGAGGTCCTGGCCGCAGTCGGCTCGTACCCGGGCGCGATCGTGATGGTCACCCACGACGAGGGGGCTCTCGACGCCCTGCGCCCCGACCGCGTCCTGCTGCTGCCGGACGCGGACGAGGACCTGTGGAACGAGAACTACCGGGACCTGGTCTCCCTCGCCTGACCCGAACATCCCGCACTGGCCCGACTGCAGAGCCTGTGTCGTCCCGGCCCGGGGGGGGGGGGGGGGGGGGCGGTGTGAGGCAGCGAGTCGGACAGCCGCGCGCGCGCGCCAGCGAGCCC
>NZ_JBHYTK010000040.1:48196-53975 GCF_042749255.1 Streptomyces sp. NPDC059524
TCGAGCGGTGTGGTGCGCCGGGCGCGCGGGGGGGGGGGCGGCCCCCCCCCGCGCCCCCCCCCCCCCCCCCCCCACGGCGGTCGTCACCACCATGGCGGTCGTCACCACCACGGCTGTCGTCACCACCGCGGAGGTCCCTCCGTACCTATCGTCGAGCCCCGGGGCCGGCGGCTGCGCGCGTGCCCTCGCCGATTCAAGAACGTTGGACGGAGTATGCACACCACCACGCGAGTCTGCCTCGCGCTCCTCCTCTCCGCCTCCGCCGCGTCCCTGGCCACCCCTGCCGTCGCTGACGAGGGCCCGTCCACGTCGGAGGCGGCGGTGCTCGGGCCCGCCGCCGACACAATCACGGACCACGGAACCCACTTCCAGTCCACGATGTCCCAGGACACGATCAGCGAGCTCGGCGGGGCGGCCGTCGGGGCCGACCCGTCAGTGGACTACGGCCGCCAGTCCTCGTTGTAGCCGGGACGGTCCGCGTAGGGCAGGGCGAGCAGACGAAGCGTCGCGCAGGGCGCAACGGCGTAGGGAAGTGCGACACCTTCAGCTACTTCATCGCCCTCCCCCTCAAGGGGGCGCCGGTTCACCCACGGCTCGACGGCCCGGTTGCCGCAGGTCCGGCAGACCTGGGTTTCGCCCATCCCGCTCTGGTCGTCCGCCCCTTCCACGACGGCCCGCTCAGGTGCGTGCAGGACGAGCAGCTGCCGCTTGGCATCGATCTCGCGCAGCACCCGCGCCGGGACCCCGCAGTCACACACGGCGCCGGGCGCCGCGTGGAACATCGCCATGGTGGCCTTCACCGACTCGGCGTCGCCTTCAAGGTAGGCGTGGATGTCGCACCCGAGGGTGTGCCAGCTGCTCGCGTTGCTCGCGTCCTCGTCGAGCTGGGCGCCGAGCCACTTCGCGAGGTTGTCCACCGCTACGCCTCTTCCTTGCAGGGCCGGTTCTTCCCCGACCTCGAATTGGAGCAACTTCTTCACCAGCCCCGCAGCATCTCACGAGCGGTCGGCCCCGCCACGTGGTCGACAGCGCTCTCGTTCCCGAAGGGCTCCCGGCCGGCATCCGGTTCACGATCGAGGGTGCCGACACCGACCACGCGGTCCTGCGCAGCCTCATTCTCGTCGAAGGCTCCTGATGGGCGCCTTCGCAGTAATCACCGCAGGTTGCGCCTGCGAGGCGCCGACGTCCTGGAGTATCGCGAGCGTATGGAAATGCGCATACGCCGGCGCAACACTCCTCGTCCTTCACTGAAGGTACGAACCACCTTGCGGCAAGGGCCGGTTCGTCCAACAGGAAGGGACGTGATCATGGACTCGGATTCCGTACGTGGCGTGGATCGGCGGCAGTTACTCGGATGGGGTGGGATGGCAGCGGCGGGTGCGGCGGCGGCCGCGACGCCACTGGCGGCAGTTCGCCCCGCCCACGCCACCCCGGCCGACTTCGCTCCTGATCCTCATGCGATTCCTCCCGCCACCCGCCCTGGCGGAGACTACGACCGTTACGTGGCGAAGCTCGCCGCAGAGGACAAGTTCTCCGGCGTGGTGATGCTGTCCCACCGAGGCCGGACGGTGCTGTCACGCAGCTACGGCATGGCCGACAAGGAGAAGGGGATCCGCAACCACGAGGGCGTCGCGTTCAATCTCTCCTCGGCGGGCAAGCCGTTCGGCGCTGTGGCCGTCCTGCAACTGGCACAGCGGGGCAAGGTACGGCTCTCGGACACGTTGGGCACCTATCTCTCCGGCTTCGCCAAGGACATCGCCGAGAAGGTGACCATCCACCATCTCCTCTCCGGCACCTCGGGACTCGACACCCCGGAAGAAGACCTGCGACGCGTCTTCCAGAGCCGTGAGGAGGTGCGCGAGTTCTACGAGGGATGGGCTCGGCAGGCGAAGCCGGTGGCCGCCCCCGGTACGCCCACCGACCACGCCGGTGCGGAGGTCGCCATCCCCGCGCTGATCGTGGAGGCCGTGACCGGCACGACGTACTGGGACTACGTCGAGGAACACATCTTCAGGCGTTGCGGCATGACCGACACAGCGTTCTTCACCAGGCCGCAGTGGCTCACCGACCAGCACCTCGCGCACTCGTACATGCGACAGGCCGACGGCAGCCGGGTCGATGCCGTCCGCAACCTGGACAAAGGCAGCCCGGACCCGTACCAACTGGGCAAGAACCCGGCACGCGGCTTCATCGATCCTCCCGGGGACGGCGGATTCGCCACCGCACCCGACCTGGTCCGCTTCGCGCACGCGCTGGCCGACGGCACGCTTCTGGACCGGCCCTACGCCGAGTTGCTCACGGGCCCCAAGATCCCTCACGCGCCGCAAGGAGGCGGCCTGCGAGGGGGCCCGGCCGCCTCCGCCGACGCGTCGTTCGGGGCCTACATGATGCCGGTGAGTCTGATCAGCGGTCAGTGGGTGAACGGTCGCGCCGGCGTCAACCCCGGCAGCGTCGCCAGCTGGAACATCTACCCGGACACCGGCTGGGTCGGCGTCATCCTCGGCAACTACGACGACGTGCCGTTCCAGGAGATCATCCAGCGGGAGATCCAGGCCGTCATCGGATGACGCCCCTCAACCCGACGCCGGCGATCCCGCTCGCAACTGCGCTCGGGATCGCCAGCGCCCTCCGGCGTCACCAGGTCGCAGTGGCTGAGCGCTGAGCACGCTCATGGAGCGGGGTCTTTGGCCTGGGCATCGAGGCGGCGCAGATGGGTGCGCATGCGGGACTCGGCGGCCGGGGCGTCGCGGGCGATCACCAGGTCGAGGAGGATCTCGTGTTCTTCGGCCGACTCCATGAGCCGGCCGGCCTCGGCGAGAGCCGCCAGCCCGTAGAGCCTGGAATGGCCGCGCAAGGCGCCGACGACCTCCACCAGGCGGCGGTTTCCCGCGAGTTCGAGCAGTGCGAGGTGGAAGCGGCGGTCCGCTTCGAGGAAGGCCACCAGGTCCCCGGCTCGGGCCGCGTCCACGATCTCGTGGGCCACCGGCCGCAGTTCTTCTAGGCGTTCGGGGTCACCGGTCCGTGCCACCACGCCTACGGTGGGCACCTCGATCAGTTCGCGTACCGCGACGTACTCGGCCAGATCGCGCTGGGTCAGCTCGGTGACGCGGAAGCCCTTGTTGGGTACCGGCTCGACCATGCCCTCACGGGTGAGGTCGAGCATCGCCTCGCGTACGGGCGTCGCGGACACGCCGAACTGGGCGGCGAGTTGGGGCGCCGAGTACACCTGTCCCGGGCGGAGTTCCCCCGCGACGAGCGCGGCGCGCAGGGCGTGCGCGACGTGGTCGCGGATGCTGCGCCGGGCCGGCACGGCGGGCAGCTTCAGCGCGCGGTCTGCGGGCGTGGACACACACTGCTCCTCATGGGCCGGCGGAGTTCCGCGCCTGCCGGTGTGGTGCTCGGGCGCGGCGCGAACGGCGATCGTACTGATCTTACGGTTGACCTGCGCCACTCCGCCCCCTCTCGACGAGCCGGGAGCTGACGCGACCCAACCCGGCGGCTCCTGTGGCCGACCGCCGTCCGAACCTTGGCCGACTCGGCACCTTCTCAAGCCCAGTGCCATGTGAAATTGTACTGGCACATCGCACTGGCGTGTTCACATCAAAAATCAACATCGCGCGCTCGTGCGGCCGTTGGATCAACACCCCCCACAGGAGATCCCGGATGCATGGTCACGATCGAAGAAGCACCCCACGCCGCTGCCTCGCCCGAGCGGTGTGCACGGGTGCGCTCGCTCTCACCCTGGCACTCAGCGTCGGCATAGCCCCGGACGCCCAGAGCACAGCGCAAACGCAAGGTGCCGCGTCGCCCATCGCCGCCCTCACCCCTGCGAGCGCGGACGGGACCGAGGACCCCGGCCCCTCCCCCGCCGATCCTTCCGCCACGCCGGACCACCCCGGCGGCAACCCGCTGCCGGTGAAAGAGCGGGCGCCCCTGCCCGCCTCGAAGGACACCCTCACCCGCGAGCACGGCGAACGGTCCACCGCGAAGCCCTCGCATCCACGGCCGTCCCTACGCGACCTGCGCGGCAAGCGCCGCGCGGCCGAGTGCTCGACAAGCGACTTCACCGGCAGCACGGGCGCCGAACTCGTCGCCCACATCCGGACGTCCACACCCGACTGCATCAACACCCTGTTCTCGCTGACCGGTTCGGACGCGGCCGGCGCGTTCCGCCAGGAGCAGATGGTGACGGTCGCGAACGCGCTGCGCGACGGTTCGGCCGGATACCCGGGCGACGGCAGTACCGGCATGCCGCAGACGGTTCTGTATCTGCGAGCCGGCTACTACGTGCACTGGTACAACGAGCCCGATGTAGGCGAATACGGGCCCCAGTTGGAGTCCGCGATCCAAGGCGGCCTCGACGCCTTCTTCGCCTCCGAACACTCGCGGGACGTCACCGACGCCAACGGCGAGACCCTCGCCGAGGCGATCACACTGATCGACAGCTCGGAGCAGAACGCCCGCTATCTGCCCGTGGTCGAGCGCATGCTGACCGGCTACGACTCCTCGTACGACGACAAGTGGTGGATGCTCAACGCGGTCAACAACGTGTACACGGTGCTCTGGCGCGGCCATCAGATACCCGACTTCGTCGCGGCCGTCGAGGCCGATCCGGGGGTGCTCGACACGCTGCGCGCCTTCGCCGTGGAGCACGTCTCGATGCTGGGTGGCGAGCGCTCGTACCTGGTGTCCAACGCGGGCCGCGAGCTCGCCCGGTTCGTGCAGTACCCGGGCCTCGCGGACAAGGTGCGGCCGCTGATGAGGGAGCTGCTGGACGTCTCCGAGATGACCGGCCCGACCGCCGGGCTCTGGGTCGGGGTCGCCGAGATGGCCGACGCCTACGACAAGGCCAACTGCGCCGAGTACGGCGTGTGCGATCTCCCGCAGCGGCTGCGCGACGCTGTCCTCACCGACCGGCAGAGCTGCAGCGACAGCATCACCGTGGTCGCGCAGGACATGTCTGCCGGCGACTTCACGGCCGCCTGCGACAGCCTCAACGGCCAGGACGCCTTCTTCCACCAGGTCGCCCGGGACCCGGGGCCGGTGCAGGACGATCACAACACCCGCATCGAGGTCGTCGTCTTCGACTCGAGCACCGATTACCAGACGTACGGCGGGGTGATCTTCGGCATCAGCACCGACAACGGCGGCATGTACCTCGAGGGCGACCCCTCCGTGCAGGGAAACCTGCCGCGCTTCATCGCCTACGAGGCGGAGTGGACCCGCCCGGACTTCCAGATCTGGAACCTCAACCACGAGTACACGCACTACCTGGACGGGCGCTTCGACATGTACGGCGACTTCGCGGACGGCACGTCCACGCCGACCGTGTGGTGGATCGAGGGATTCGCGGAGTACGTCTCGTACACGTACCGCGGGCTGCGGTACGAGGAGGCCGTCGCGGAGGCCGGCAAGAAGACGTACCGGCTGAGCGAACTCTTCGCCACCACGTACGAGAACGCGGACACCACGCGGGTCTACCGCTGGGGGTATCTCGCGGTGCGCTACATGCTGGAGGAGCACCCGTCGGACCTCGACACCGTGCTCAGCGCCTATCGCGCCGGTGACTGGGCGGGTGCGCGGCGGCATCTGACGGAAACCATCGGAACGCGCTACGACGCCGACTGGAACACCTGGCTGGACGCCTGCGCACAGGGCGGCTGCGCCCGCGCGTCCTGACACCGCGAGGATCGAGAAGCTCCAGCACGACGCGAAACAACAGGTACGGACAGCGCGCCGCCGGCCGGCGCGGGGCGGACTCCAACGCGCTGCCCCGCGC
>NZ_JBHYTK010000041.1:0-53843 GCF_042749255.1 Streptomyces sp. NPDC059524
CGCCCCACCTCGCGCCACTCTTTTGGCCTCCCGCTCTCACCCCCCCCCCCCCCCCACCCCTGTGCACCGGCCCCTCGAGGGGGCTGGGGATCAGACCTTCAGGGGACGGATGGCCGTCGGCGCGTGACCCGGCTCCGTCGCGAGCTCCTCGAACTCCTTGACCGCGCTGATGTCGGCCGTGGGGCTCATCGCGATGTTCGTGATGCGCTCGAGGATCGCCTCGACGACGACCGGCACCTGGTGCTCCTGCGCGAGCTTCTTGGCCCGCTCCAGCGCCTCGCCCAGCTCGTTCGGGTCGGTGACGCGGATCGCCTTGCAGCCCAGGCCCTCGGCGACCTTGACGTGGTCGACGCCGTAGACACCCAGCTCGGGGCTGTTCTGGTTCTCGAACTCCAGGTTGACCTGGAAGTTGATGTCCAGGCCGATCTGGGCCTGGCGGATCAGGCCCAGGTAGGCGTTGTTGACCAGGACGTGGACGTACGGGATGCGGTGCTGCGCACCGACCGCCAGCTCCTCGATCATGAACTGGAAGTCGTAGTCACCGGAGAGGGCGACGACCTGGGTGTCCGGGTCGGCCTTGGCGACGCCGAGCGCGGCCGGGATGGTCCAGCCGAGCGGGCCGGCCTGGCCGCAGTTGATCCAGTGCCGCGGCTTGTAGACGTGCAGCATCTGGGCGCCCGCGATCTGCGACAGACCGATGGTCGTGACGTAGCGCGTGTCGCGGCCGAACGCCTTGTTCATCTCCTCGTAGACGCGCTGCGGCTTCATGGGGATGTTGTCGAAGTGCGTGCGGCGCTGCAGGGTCTCCTTGCGCTCCAGGTGGGAGGCGACCCAGGCGGAGCGGTCGGGCAGCTTGCCGGCGGCCTTGAGCTCCTTGGCGACCTCGACGAACAGCTCGAGGGCGGCCTTGGCGTCGGAGGTGATCCCGTAGTCCGGCGCGAAGATCTTGCCGATCTGGGTCGGCTCGATGTCGACGTGGACGAACGTGCGGCCCTCGCGGTACACGTCCAGCTTGTAGCCGGTGTGACGGTTGGCCCAGCGGTTGCCGATGCCGAGGACGAAGTCCGACTCCAGGAACGTGGCGTTGCCGTAGCGGTGACCGGTCTGCTGACCGACCATGCCCGCGTTCAGGTCGTGGTCGTCCGGGATGGTGCCCCAGCCCATGAGGGTGGGCACGACCGGGGTGTTCGTGATCTCGGCGAACTCGACCAGCAGGTCGGAGGCGTCGGCGTTGATGATGCCGCCGCCGGCGACGATCAGCGGACGCTCGGACTCGACGAGGAGCTTGATCGCCTTCTCGATCTGGGCCCGCGTCGCGGCCGGCTTGTAGACCGGCAGCGGCTCGTAGGTCTCCGGGTCGAACTCGATCTCGGTCTGCTGGACGTCGATCGGCAGGTCGATGAGGACCGGGCCGGGACGGCCGGAGCGCATCAGGTGGAAGGCCTGCTGGAAGACGCCGGGGACCTGGGCGGCCTCCAGGACGGTGACCGCCATCTTGGAGACGGACTTGGCGATCGTGGCGATGTCGACGGCCTGGAAGTCCTCCTTGTGCAGGAGGTGGCTCGGCGCCTGGCCGGTGATGCACAGGATCGGGATGGAGTCACCGATCGCGGAGTACAGACCGGTGATCATGTCGGTGCCGGCGGGGCCGGACGTACCGATGCAGACACCGATGTTGCCCGGGTTGGCCCGCGTGTAGCCCTCGGCCATGTGCGAGGCGCCCTCGACGTGGCGGGCGAGCGTGTGGTCGATGCCACCGCTCTCCTTGAGCTCCTTGTAGAAGGGGTTGATGGCGGCACCGGGCACGCCGAACGCGTTGCTGACGCCTTCACGCTTGAGGATCTCAACGGCCGCGCGGGCGGCGGTCATACGAGCCATGAGTGCTCTCCCGACTTGTGCTGTGTCTGTGTCCGGCTGTCGGATTCGCGCTCCCGTCGCGCCCCCGCGGCGAGCTGTGAAGTCCGTTTACTGCTTCGTCGTACTGCTTCGTACTGCTTCGCTAAGCCCCAGCCCCTCATCACTTCCATGATGCGGAAACTAGGTTCTGCTATATGGAAGCAATGTAGAGGGGGGTCTCGGAGGCCGTCAAGGTGGATGATGAGACTCACGTCGTCGCGGAGGGCTACGGAATCCGCAGCGGAATCCTTGGGGCAGCAGGGCGGAGGGGGTGTTTCATGGCCGAGCGGGTGCGGGTCAGATGTCCGGCCTGCCGGCGCGAGCACCTCTTCGCGCCCCCGGTGCTGCCCTGCGCCTGCGGCGCTCCCGTGGCGCCGCCGGTGGTGCGCGGCGCCGATCCGGAGCCGGTGAGCGAGCGGACCTGGGCCGACGACTGGGTCACCCTGCGCTGCCCGGTGTGCGGCCGGCACGACCGCTGGCCGCGCCCCGAGCTGGGCTGCGACTGCGGCACCCTGCTGCGCGTCCCCGTCCAGGGCGACCCGGCGCCCGTGGCCCCCGCCCACATCCCGCTGCCGCGCACCGCGCCCGCGCCCCGCGCCGCGTTCCAGCCCGTCGCCATCCGCACCGCGCGCGACGCGGTCACGGCCGCCGCCCTCTATCTGCGCTGGCTCGGCTTCGGGGACGTGCGCCGCGCCGACCAGCGCCCGCCGTCCGGCGTCGGGCTCGCCGCGCGCGGGGTCGTCGCCCAGGTCGAGCCGTCGGTGCGGCCCGCGACCCTGCGCGACGTGGAGTGCCTGTGGCTCCAGGCCATGACGGAGTCCGCGGCCTGTGTCTACTTCTCGCTGGCGGGCTACGCGGACGCGGCCCGCGGCCGCGCGGACGAGCTCGGTGTCCCGCTGTTCGTCCTGGACCTCGCGGGCGTGCCGCAGCCGGTGAACAGCCCGGCGGACGAACTCCTCGCGGGCGGCGCCTGACACCGCCGCGGCTTCATACTGGGCCGGTGATCATCCGCAGCGCCGAGAGCGCCGACCTGCCCCGGCTCCAGGACATCGAGGTGGCCGCGGGCGAGCTGTTCCGCCCGCTCGGCATGACGAGCGTGGCCGACGACGAGCCGCCCGCGCTCGCCGAACTGGAGCGGCTGCGGCAGCACGGCGAGGCCTGGGTCGCGGCCGGGGACGACGGGACGCCGGTCGCGTATCTCGTCGCCGAGGACGTGGACGGCGCGCTCCACGTCGAGCAGGTCACCGTGCACCCCGACGCCGCCCGGCGCGGGATCGGCCGGGCGCTGGTCGAGCGGGCCGCTGGGCGGGCGCGTGAGCGCGGGCTGCCCGCGCTCACCCTGACCACGTTCCGGGACGTGCCGTGGAACGCCCCGTACTACGCGCGGCTCGGCTTCCGCGTGCTCGCGCGGGCGGAGCTGACCGAGGGGCTCGTGCGGATCCGCGCGGCCGAGGCGGCGCACGGCCTCGACCGCTGGCCCCGGGTGTGCATGCGGCGGGACCTCTGAAGGCCCCGCCGCACCGACGCCCGCACGGGAGCTACTCCCCGTAGCCCTCGCGGAGTTCGATCTTGCGGACCTTGCCGCTGACCGTCATCGGGAAGGAGTCGAGGATCCGCAGCCGGCTCGGCACCTTGTAGTGGGCGAGCTGGTCCTTGCAGTACGCGCGCAGCTCGTCGAGGGTGAGCCCCTGCTCCGGGTCGCGCAGGATGACGCAGGCCAGGACCTCCTCCCCGTACTTCTCGTCGGGGACGCCCACCACCTGCACGTCGGCGATCCTCGGGTGCGCGTAGAGGAACTCCTCGATCTCGCGCGGGTAGACGTTCTCGCCGCCGCGGATGATCATGTCCTTGATGCGGCCGACGATCTGCGCGTAGCCGTCCTCGCGGAGCACCGCGAGGTCGCCGGTGTGCATCCAGCGGCCCGCGTCGACGGCCTCGGCGGTCTTCTCCGGCTCCTCCCAGTAGCCGAGCATCACGCTGTAGCCGCGGGTGCACAGCTCGCCGGCCTCGCCGCGCGGCAGGGTGACGCCGGTGACCGGGTCGACGACCTTGACCTCGATGTGCGGCAGGACCCGGCCGACGGTGCCGGTGCGGCGCTCCAGGTCGTCGTCGCGTCGGGTCTGCAGCGACACCGGGGAGGTCTCCGTCATGCCGTAGCAGATGGACACCTCCGCCATGTGCATCTCGGCGACGACCCGCTTCATGACCTCGACCGGGCACGGCGAGCCCGCCATGATGCCGGTGCGCAGGCTGCTCAGGTCGTACGAGGCGAAGTCGGGCAGGTTCAGCTCGGCGATGAACATCGTGGGCACCCCGTACAGCGAGGTGCAGCGCTCGTCCTGGACCGCGCGCAGGGTCGCCGCCGGTTCGAAGGAGGGGGCCGGCACGACGATGCACGCGCCGTGCGAGGTGGCGCCCAGATTGCCCATGACCATGCCGAAGCAGTGGTAGAAGGGCACCGGCAGACAGACCCGGTCCTCCTCCGTGTAGGCGATGGTCTCGCCCACCCAGAAGCCGTTGTTCAGGATGTTGTGGTGGGAGAGCGTGGCCCCCTTGGGAAAGCCGGTGGTGCCCGAGGTGTACTGGATGTTGATCGGGTCGTCGCAGCTCAGCTCGGCCTCGCGGGCCGTGAGCCGGTCCCGGTCCACGGTGTCGCCCGCCGCGACGAGCGCGTCCCAGCTGTCCTCGCCGATGAACACCCGCTCGCGCAGCGCCGGACACTCCCCCGCGACCTGGCGCACCAGCTCGCGGTAGTCGGTGCCCTTGTGCCCGGTCGAGGAGACCAGCACCGAGATGCCGGACTGCTTGAGGACGTAGGCGAGTTCATGGGCGCGGTAGGCCGGGTTGATGTTGACCATGATCGCGCCGATGCGGGCGGTGGCGTACTGGACGAGGACCCACTCGGCGCAGTTGACCGCCCAGATGCCGACCCGGTCGCCCTTGGCGACACCGCGGGCGAGCAGGCCGAGGGCGAGCCGTTCGACGTCGGCGCCCAGCTCCGCGTACGTCCAGCGGCGCCCGGACGGCACGTCGACGAGCGCCTCGCGCTCCGGGAAGGCGTCCACGGCGCGCTGGAGGTTGGCGCCGATGGTGTCGCCGAGCAGCGGTACCTCGCTGGTCCCGTGGGCATAGGACAGCGCGGCGGGCGCGGTGGGTGCGGTCACTTGAAGTCCTCCTCGCGGTACTCGGCGGACGACCCGGCGGCCGTCGCCTCGCGCAGCTCGATCCGGCGGATCTTGCCGGAGACGGTCTTGGGCAGCTCACCGAACTCGATCCGGCGCAGCCGCTTGTACGGGGCGAGGACGGCGCGGGAGTGCTCGAAGAGGAGCTTCGCGGTGTCCGGGCCCGGCTCGTAGCCCTCGGCGAGCACGACGTACGCCTTCGGGACGGCGAGCCGCAGCTCGTCCGGCGCGGGCACGACGGCCGCCTCGGCGACCGCCTCGTGCTCCAGGAGCGCGCTCTCCAGCTCGAAGGGGCTGATCTTGTAGTCGCTGGCCTTGAAGACGTCGTCCGCGCGGCCCACGTAGGTGAGGTAGCCGTCGGCGTCGCGGGAGCCGATGTCTCCGGTGCGGTAGAAGCCTCCTGCCATGGCCTCGGCGGTGCGCTCCGGGTCCCCGTGGTAGCCGACCATCAGGCCGACGGGGTGGGCGGACAGGTCGAGGCTGATCTCGCCCTCGTCGGCGCCGGGCGCGCCGGTGACCGGGTCGAGGAGCTCGACCTTGAAGCCGGGGCTGGGTCGGCCCATGGAGCCGGACTTGAGGACCTGGCCGGGGCTGTTGGACACCTGCACCGCGGTCTCGGTCTGGCCGAAGCCGTCCCGGATGGTGACGTTCCAGGCCCGCTTGACCTGCTCGATGACCTCGGGGTTGAGCGGTTCGCCCGCGGCGACGACCTCGCGGGGCGGGGTGCGCAGCTGGGTGAGGTCGGCCTGGATGAGCATGCGCCACACGGTGGGCGGGGCGCAGAAGGAGGTGACGCCCGCGCGGTCCATCGCGGCCATCAGCTTCCCGGCGTCGAAGCGCGTGTAGTTGTACAGGAAGACGGTCGCCTCGGCGTTCCACGGCGCGAAGAAGTTGGACCAGGCGTGCTTGGCCCAGCCCGGCGAGGAGATGTTGAGGTGCACGTCGCCGGGGCGCAGGCCGATCCAGTACATGGTGGCGAGGTGGCCGACCGGGTACGAGACGTGGGTGTGCTCGACGAGCTTGGGGCGGGCCGTCGTGCCGGACGTGAAGTAGAGCAGCAGGGCGTCGTCGGCGAGGGTCTCCCCGTCGGGCGTGAACGCGTCGTCGGCGCCGGCGGAGTCCTCGTACGCGGACCAGCCCTCGGCGGGTGCCGGGGCTCCGACGACGATCCGGGTGTAGTCGCCGGGCACCTCGGCGAACTTGGCGACGTCCTCGGGGCGCACGATCACGTGCCGGGCGCGGCCGCGCTCGACGCGGTCGGTGAGGTCGGCGGGGCCGAGCAGCGGGGTCGCGGGGATGACGACGGCGCGCAGCTTCATCGCGGCGAGCATCACCTCCCACAGTTCGACCTGGTTGCCGAGCATCAGCAGGATGCGGTCGCCGGCCCCGACGCCTTGGGCCCGCAGCCAGTTCGCGACCTGGTTCGAGCGGCGGCGCAGCGTGTCGAAGGAGAAGCGGGCCTCGTCGCCGGCCTCCTCGACGATGTGCAGCGCGGTCTTCTCGTTGCCGTCGGCGATCGCGTCGAACCAGTCGAGGGCCCAGTTGAAGCGGTCGGGGCGGGGCCAGGCGAAGCCCTCGTAGGCGGCCTCGTAGTCGCGGGCGTGCTCCAGCAGGAAGTCGCGGGCCGTGCGGAACTGCTCCGTGGGTCCGTTTCCCGTCGTCATGTGCGCTCCTGTCGTTCGCTTGTCCCGCGCCGTCGCTCTTGTCCCGCGCCATTGCGGACCGTGCCCGTCATCGTGTAATCCGTGACGCAGGTCTCACTACCCCCGAACGGGGGTGAACGCGACCGGGAACTCCGGACAGGACCTGGGAGGGTGACGGTGAGCGCAGAGGCGGCCGACGCGGTCGAGCTACGCGCCGCACTGGTGCGGCTGCGCCGGGGCACGGGGCTGCCCGTGGCGTTCGGCGGGATCGTCGCGACCCCGGGGCAGGTGCGGATCGCGGAGCTGAGCGGCGCGGCGACGAACGCGCTGCGCGGGCTCGCGATCGTCGCGGGCAACGGCCTGGGCGGCAAGGCGCTGACCCTGGCCCGCGCCTGCGCGGTCACCGACTACCGGGACTCGCGGCACATCAGCCACGAGTACGACGGCGCGGTCGAGGCCGAGGGCCTGCGCTCCGTCCTCGCCGTCCCGGTCGTCGTGCACCGCCGGGTGCGCGGCGTCCTGTACGGGGCGCTGCGCTCGGCCCAGCCGCTGGGCGACCGGGCGCTCGGCGCGGCGGTGGCGGCGGCGCGGGACGTGGAGCAGGCCCTCGTCGTACGGGACGAGGCGCGCACCCTGCTGGCCGCGGCGGCGGCGCCGGTGGCCGAGGGGTCCGGGGCCTGGGAGGAGGTCCGCGAGGCGCACGGCGCGCTGCGGGCCCTCGCGCCGAGGATCGTGGACCCGGCGCTGCGGGCCGAACTGCTCGCGGTGTGCGGCAGACTGGCCTCGGCGGCGTCACCGGTGGACCGTGAGGCGCCGGTGGTGCTCGCGCCGCGCGAGGTGGACGTCCTCGCCTGTGTGGCGGCGGGCGCGACGAACGCGGTGGCGGCCGAGCGGCTCGGTCTCCGGCCGGAGACCGTGAAGGGTTATCTGCGGTCGGCCATGCGGAAGCTGGGGGCGCACACGCGGGGCGAGGCGGTCGTGGCCGCGCGCCGCGCGGGCCTGCTGCCCTGATCTGAAGGGATGTACCGAGGTGTCGACGGATCGGATCCTGGCGTTCGCGGCGATGTCGCTGCTCGTCATCGTCATTCCGGGGCCGAGCGTGCTGTTCGTGATCGGGAGGGCGCTCGCGCACGGCCGGCGCACGGCGGTGGCGACGGCGCTGGGCAATGTGTTCGGGTCGTATCTGCTGGTCGTGGCGGTGGCGCTGGGTATCGGCTCGCTCGTCGAGCGCTCGGCGACCCTGTTCCTCGCGGTGAAGCTGGCCGGTGCGGCGTATCTGGTGTGGCTGGGGATCCAGGCGTTCCGGCACCGGCACGCGATGAAGGCGGCGGACATCCAGGGCCCGGCCGGGCCCGCGCGCGGTGATCTGCGCACGCTGCTCGACGGGGCCCTGGTCGGGGTGACGAATCCGAAGGGCATCGTGTTCTTCGCGGCGGTGCTGCCGCAGTTCGTGGACCACGCGGCCGGCCGGGTGCCCGCGCAGATGCTGCTGCTCGGGCTGATCCCGATCGGCATCGGCCTGGTCACGGACACGCTGTGGGGGCTGACGGCGTCGGCGGCGCGGAACTGGTTCGCGCGCTCCGACCGGCGCCTGTCGATGATCGGCGGCACGGGTGGCTTCGCGCTGATCGGCCTCGGGGTCACGGTGGCGGCGACGGGCCGCGCGGACTGACGGTCCGGGCCGCTCGCGCGGGGGAGTCATTTCCGTACGGTTGCGAAGTCCACCGTGACGGGGCCCGGGGCCTCCAGGACGGCGGCGGTGCGCTCGGCCTCGGCGACGAGTTCCTCGCGCTGGGCGCGGGTCGGGCTGCCGAAGGGCTCCAAGGTGATCCGGGTGCCGTCGGCGGACTCCTTCAGGGTCCACAGGCCGGCCAGGAAGCCGTCGAGGAGGAAGGCCGGGTAGGCCGCGTTCGCCGCCCAGTTGCGGCCGTGGTGCGCCTCGGGGACGACCCGGGTGCGGTCGGCGTGCGAGAGCAGGACGTTGTCGAAGTCGGCGAGCAGACGGGGCGGCGCGGGCACGTCCTCGTCGGGGCGCGGCGCGTCGGGCAGGTCGAACAGCTCGACGCCGTGCTCGTCGCGGAAGGTCACGAGGCGGTCCCGCAGCCGCTCGAAGGCGGGCTTGGTGCGGGTCAGTCCGGCCCACTTCTGGAAGTCCCTGACGGAAGCCGGGCCGAACGCGCGGAGGTAGCGCAGGACCGTCTCGTCGGGGCCGCGGGACTCGGCGGCCTCCCGGTGCAGCCAGTGCTCGGCGGTCGTCAGACGTACGGCGCCGCTGCGCCGCCACAGGGCGCGCGGGGTGACCTGGACCAGGGGCAGGAGGCAGCGCGCGGCGGCGGACAGGGACTGCGGGTCGGCGTCGGGCCACGTGCCCAGCAGCCACTCGCGGATCTCCTTCGGGGTGCGGGGCTCCTCCTCCACGTAGGGCCGGGTCACCGCGCACAGCCGCTCCAGGTCCACGCCGACGAGGCCCTCGCGGAAGATGTTCAGCTCCTTGGCGCGGGCCGGCTGCACCAGGGGACGGAGCGTCATGCAGTCGTCAGCGGTGTGCAGATGGATCGTCGAGCGCATGGTCACGATCCGCGCGACGCGCCGCTCCTCCAGCGCGTCGGACAGCGCCGCCGGGGTGAACCCGTCGAGCCGGGCGGCGAGCGTGACGTACGGCGCCCGCACCTCCTGCGCCTGGAGCCCCACGAGGTGCGCCACGGCGTCCTCGACCGTCATCGGGCGGCGCCGCAGCAGGAGTTGGCGCTCCAGGGTGGCCCGTCCCAGGGCGCGGGTGGTGATCGGCTTCGTCGTCATACGGGGACGGTAGCGGGGATCGAGGACAGGAGGTGTCCTCATTCGGCTCGGCCGTCCCGGCCGTTTCACCTTCGCTCGTTACGCTGCCACGGGACCGGACGGTGGCGGAAGGAACGGGCATGGCGCGACGGCAGGGGCGAAGCGGCGAGGGCGGCGGCGGGGCGCGCCGGTACTCCTGGCGCCGCGGCCCGGCCCCGGAACCGTCGGCGCGACCGGCCCCCGCACCCGCCGGCGCGCCGGCGCCGCCGCGCGAACCGGCGGACAGCGTCGTGCACGCGGCGCTGTACCGCGACGGGGTGCGGGTGGCGAGTCCCGAGTCCCTGACGGACACGTACCGCCAGTTGCGGGAGCGCCCGCGCACGATGGCGTGGATCGGCCTGGCCCGCCCCACCGAGGCCGAACTCAAGTCGCTGGCCGCCGAGTTCGACCTGCACGAACTCGCCGTCGAGGACGCGCTCGAAGCACACCAGCGCCCCAAGCTGGAGCGCTACGGCGAGACCCTGTTCGTCGTCCTGCGGGCCGCCCGCTATCTCGACGCGCCGGAGGAGGTCGACTTCGGCGAGCTGCACGTCTTCGTCGGCCCCGACTTCCTCATCACGGTCCGGCACGGCGCGGCCCCCGACCTCTCGGCGGTCCGCCATCGCATGGAGGCCAGCCCCGACCTGCTGCGGCTCGGCCCGGAGGCGGTCCTCTACGCGATCCTGGACGCGGTCGTCGACGGCTACGCACCGGTCGTCGACGGCGTCCAGAACGACATCGACGAGATCGAGACCGAGGTCTTCTCCGGCGCCCCCGAGGTCTCGCGCCGCATCTACGAACTCTCCCGCGAAATGGTCGAGTTCCAGCGCGCGACCCGCCCCCTGGTCGGCATGCTCCACGGCCTGATGGCGGGCTTCGCCAAGTACGGCACGGACGAGGAACTCCAGCGCTACCTGCGCGACGTCGCCGACCACGTCACCCACACCAGCGAACGCGTCGACGGCTTCCGCCAGGCCCTGGCCGACATCCTGACGGTGAACGCGACGCTGGTCACGCAGCAGCAGAACGCGGAGATGAAGGCGATGGCGGAGGCGGGCTTCGAACAGAACGAGGAGATCAAGAAGATCTCGGCGTGGGCGGCCATCCTCTTCGCCCCCACCCTGGTCGGAACGATCTACGGCATGAACTTCGAGAACATGCCGGAGCTGGGGTGGGGGTTCGGGTATCCGTTCGCGATCGGGCTGATGGGCGTGGTCTGCGTCAGCCTGTACGTGATCTTCAAGCGGCGGGGGTGGTTGTGAGAACCGGGTCCCTCACCGGAGGAGGCGTGATCTGGGCGGCGACGACGCCGGAGACCGGCCTGTTCTCCGGACTCGAACGGCACTCGGCCCTCGCCGACCTCGCGGATCGCTTCGCGCGGCTCCGCACCCTCGGCAGGGGCTACCTCGAAGTCCGGCTGCCGGAAGCCGACCTCCCCTGCCTGACGCTGGGTTTCCGCAACGATCACGCCGTCCTCCACCGGTACGACGAGTCCGGCGGCCTTTCGCTCCACGCGGGCGACGGCGCCACCGCGCCGAGCACCGAGGTGGAGGTCCCGATCATGAACGAACCGACCGAGTTCACGGGCGACTTCATCCTGTCCACCGTTCGCGCATGGCAGATCGTGCACACGTTCGGCAGAACAGGAGCGTCCGGCGAGCCGGGTGACTGGTACGGCCTGTGAGGCGGGCCGCCGGGCCGCCCGCTGTCATTCGGCGACATCGACTCCATAGCCCCGCGCCAGGTCGGCCAGGCCGTGGTCGTAGCCCTGACCGACGGCGCGCAGACGCCAGGCTTCTCCTCTGCGGTACAGCTCCGCGAGGATCATGGTGCGCTCGCTGGTCGCGGCGTCCAGCGTGGCTCGGGCCGTCGGGGCCGCGCCGATGCCGCGCGTGGCGGTGATCTCGATCGCGCCGACGTCGGAGAAGGTCGCCGCGCCGTCGATGGCGGCGGCGATGACGACTCTCCGGACCTCCAGGGGCAGGCGGTCCAGGTCGGCGGTGACGGACTGTTCCGTCGGGCCGTCCGTGGCCAGGCGGACGGTGCCGTCGGGGTGTTCGGGCGCACCGTAGAAGACGAAGTCCTCGTCCCCTGCCACCTGTTCCTGCGCGTCGACCGCGAAGGCGACGACGTCCACGTCCGAGGCGGTCTGCTGACGCCACGACGCCGATACCGTCCACGGCGTGCCGGTGTCGGCCAGATCGGTCACGGCGCCTCGGACCAGGACCGCCGACGTGTCCGGCGCGGGGTCCGGCCGAGAACCGGTCGCGGGCTCCGGTGCCGGTGTGGGGGCGAGGAGCCAGGCTGTGTCGTGGACGGGCAGACCGAGTGCGGTGACGCGCCGCATCCGCCGGTCCGCCTCGCCGCCCGGCAGAACGACGACGTCGGTCACGCTAGCGGAGAGGTTGACCGCCGCCGAGGCTCCCAGAGCGACGGCGAGCACGCGCGCCTCGGCGGCCTCGTCGTGGGTGCCGCCGAGGACCAGGACCCTGCGCCCGGTGAGCGGCCGGTCCGTGGGGGCGTCGGGTCGGCCCGGTGCGGCGGTCCGCTGTGCCGGGACCTCCGGCGCCGGCTCCGGCTCAGGCTCAGCGGTGCGTTCCGCCGCCGGCGGTCGTTCAGCGGGGCGCTGCCGCGCCGTTCCTTTGGTCTGCCCCGGCCGCACGCTCTCCAGCAGGCGCAGATAGGCCGCCTCGTCCACCAGCGGCACTCCTTCAGTCACCGCACGCTTCAGCTTGGCGGACCCGGCTCCCGGGTCGTTCGTGACGACGACGCCGGTCTGACCGCTGACGGAGGTCGTCACGTTCAGCCCAGCCGCGACGGAGCGGGCGACGAGTTCCTCACGGGACAGCCGTGTCTCGCCCGTGATGGCGACCTTCATGCCCTGCACGAGTGGCCCGCCGGGCGTGAACCGGCCCGGGTTCCGGTACGGGCAGGGCGTCTTGGGGACGTACGGCTTGTAGTCCTGGCGGGGCGGGCACTCCAACAGGGGCAGCGCGAGGCCCAGTTGCTCGGCCGCGGCCAGCGAACCGCGCAGAACGCCGGAGAGCACCCGTACGTCGTCCTGAGCGTCGTGCGCCTTCAGCTGCCGCACCCCGTAGTGCTCGGCGAGCGTGCCGAGCTTGAGGTCGGGTGTCGCGGGCCCGACGAGGCGGTTGAGCGCCAGTGTGCACAGCCTTCGGCCGACCGGCACCCAGGACCGGACGCGGGCGAACTCGTGCGCCAGGAAGTCGTAGTCGAACTGCGCGTTGTGCGCGACGAGGACGCGACCGCCCAGCAGCGCGCCCACCTCGGGCGCGATGTCCTCGAAGGTGGGCGCGCCCGCGAGCCGGGCGGAGGTCAGACCGTGGACGTGCACCGGGCCCGGGTCGCAGCCCGGATCGAGCAGGGTGGAGAACTCGCCCGTCCGGTTGCCGTGCGCGTCGAGGGTGAGGATCGCCAGGGACAGCACACGGTCCCGGCCGGGCCTGAGCCCTGATGTCTCCACGTCCACCAGCGCCCAGTCGTGGAAGTACTCGGGAAGCGTGGGCCACTTCGGACGCGACGACAGCAGGGCCATGCGGGCTCCCCTCCCCCGGGTGCGACCGCCTGCACACCCTCTCCACGGTGAACATGCAGGATTTTCACACATGCCGGCGGAGCCCGGCGGTCACATCACCGCGTTCAGCGCCAGCACCCCGCCCAGCCCCAGCAGCGCCAGGACCGTCGTGTACGTGGTGCGGGCCTTGAGGGCGTCCAGGACCGAGAGGTTGAAGTACTCCTTGAACATCCAGAAGCCGGGGTCGTTGACGTGGGAGAAGGCGATCGAGCCGCAGGAGACGGCCAGGACCATCAGTTCGGGGGACGTGCCGCTGCCGGCGACCATGGGGGCCACGATGCCGGCGGCGGTGGAGACGGCGACCGTGGCGGAGCCGAGGGCGATGCGCAGGATGACGGCGATCAGCCAGGCCAGCAGGAGCGGGGAGACGGACCAGTGGGCGGTGGTGTCCTTGATGTAGTCGGAGATGCCGCCTTCGACGAGGACGTTCTTGTAGGCGCCGCCGGCCGCGATGACCAGCATGATCATCGCCATCGACTTGGCGGCGTCGGCGCAGGAGGTGGCGAGGTCCTTCAGGGAGCGGCCGGCGCGGGGGCCGAAGACGTACATGGCGAGCAGCAGGGTGAGCAGCAGCGCGAACTCGGGGGAACCGGCGAACTTGATCACGCCCATGCCCGGGGCGTGGTCGTCGAGGGACATCTCGGCGACGGCGGCGCCGGCGATGAGGACGACGGGGAGCAGCGCCACGGTGAGGGACCAGCCCGTGCCGGGCAGCTCGTCCTCCTCGAAGACGCGCTCGGTGACGAGCCCGGTCGGGATCGAGGGGTTCATGCGGCGGACGAACGGCAGCCGGGGCCAGACGAGCGCGATCAGGGCGCCGGCCGGGACGGCGACGAAGAGGCCGACGAAGAGCGTCTTGCCGACGGAGGCCTCGAACATCTCGGCGACGGCGGTGGGTCCGGGGTGCGGGGGCAGGAAGCTGTGCATCGTGGACAGGGCGATGGACATCGGCAGGCCGATCCACAGCAGGTTCTGCCGGGTGACGCGGACCAGGGTGAAGGCGACGGGGACGATGATGACGAAGGCGACCTCGTAGAACATGGTGACGCCGATGAGCATGGCGGTGACGACCATGGCGACCTGCACCCACCGGTCGCCGAACGCCCGGGTCAGCCGGGTGGCGATGCGCTGGGCGGCGCCGGCGTCGCCCATGACCCGCCCGACCATCGCGCCGAGCCCGATCACCGGCAGGGTGCCCGAGAGCTGGTCCCCGATGCCGGTCTCCAGGACGTCGGATATCTCGGTGAGTCCGATGCCCTGGACCACCGCGACGACGGTGGCGACGAGCAGCAGGGCGATGAAGCCGTTGAGCCTCACCTTGGTCATCAGGAACAGCAACGCCACAACACTGAGCGCCACGACGAGCAGGGGCATGTTCAGTTCTCCTACGGCAGGTCGGCTCGGCCGGTTCCGGGCATGCCGCACGGCGGCGCGGCGTCAGGTGACGCGTCGCGCCGCGGACGGCGGGTGAGGGTGCGTCAGCGCACGAGGGCGGGACGCTTGGCGTCGAAGGTCCAGCCGGGGATCAGGTACCGCATGCCGGCGGCGTCGTCCCGGCCGCCGAGCCCCAGGGACCGGTAGAGCTGATGGGCGGCCTCGACCTGGTCGAGGTCCAACTCGACGCCCAGGCCGGGGCGTTCGGGCAGGGCGATGGTGCCGCCCTCGATCGGCAGCGGGTCGTGCGTCAGGCGCTGGCCGTCCTGCCAGATCCAGTGGGTGTCGATGGCGGTGATGTCGCCGGGCGCGGCGGCGGCGACGTGCGTGAACATCGCGAGGGACACGTCGAAGTGGTTGTTGGAGTGCGAACCCCACGTCAGACCCCAGGCCTCGCACAGCTGGGCGACGCGCACCGAGCCGTTCATGGTCCAGAAGTGGGGGTCGGCGAGCGGGATGTCGACGGCGTCGGCCTTCACGGCGTGGCCCAACTGCCGCCAGTCCGTGGCGATCATGTTCGTGGCGGTCCGCAGACCGGTCGCCCGGCGGAATTCGGCCATCACCTCGCGCCCGCTGTAACCGCCCTCCGCGCCGCACGGATCCTCGGCGTACGCGAGGACGCCGCGCAGGGAGCGGCCGATGGCGACGGCCTCGTCGAGGGGCCAGCCTCCGTTGGGGTCGAGGGTGATCCGCGCGTCGGGGAAACGCTCGGCGAGCGCGGTGACCGCCTCGGCCTCGGCCCACCCGTCGAGGACGCCGCCCTTGAGTTTGAAGTCCTGGAATCCGTAGCGCAGTTGTGCCGCTTCGGCGAGTGCGACGACGGCCTCGGGGGTGAGCGCCTCCTCGCTGCGCAGCCGCTCCCAGTCGTCCTTCGCCGCCGACTCGTCGCGGTACGGGAGGTCGGTGCGGCGGCGGTCGCCCACGTAGAAGAGATAGCCGAGGACGGGGACGCTGCTGCGCTGCACCCCCTCTCCGAGCAGGGCGGCGACCGGCACCTCCAGGTACTGGCCGAGGAGGTCGAGCAGGGCCGCCTCGACGGCGGTGACCGCGTGGACGGTGACGCGCAGGTCGAAGGTCTGCGCGCCGCGGCCGCCCGCGTCCCGGTCGCCGAACCGTTCGCGTATCGCCCGGAGCACGGCCTGCGGATCGCCGACGGGCCGGCCGACGACCAGGTCGCGCGCCTCGTCGAGAGTGCCGCGGATGGCCTCGCCGCCGGGGACCTCACCGACGCCCGTACGACCGTCGGAGTCGGTGAGGATCACCAGGTTCCGGGTGAAGTACGGGGCGTGGGCGCCGCTGAGGTTCAGCAGCATGCTGTCCTGGCCGGCGACCGGGACGACACGCATCGAGGCGACGACGGGCGTTCCGGAGTGCGGGGCGGGTGCGTTCACGAGGCGGCGCCTTTCAGAGGGGGTCGGCAGGCATGCCTTTCCTTGCTGGCCGGAACGTTAGGAGCTTGCTGCGATGCAGGTCCAACACCATTTTGGAATCCTGCGATACCCGGGACGCATCACCGGCACCCGCCCGACGGAGACCCCTTTCGCGCGGTTCCGCCACCGCGGTCAACAGGCGTCATTTTCCGTCTCAAAGCTTCTCCACATTTTCCACACATCGCCCCACCAAGCCCGTCCCGATGGTCTAGATTGACCCTGCTTCTGCACTTCGGACATGAAGCGACAAGTGATGATCTATAGGTCCGAGCGCTGTCCGCAGCGCTGAAATAGCCGGGATGTCACATGCGGGAGGCGGGGGCCTCCCGGGGGGCGTACAGAGCTAGTCGCACACTTCACAACCACTGGGAACCTGGGGGGTTCTGTGTGGCAGGGGGGAACTGTCGGCAGTGCGTTGCCGTCAGCGCGGGACGCGCTGGCGCACGACGCGTTCGGCCGGACGACGAACGACTGGGAACAGCGCTACCGCCGCACCGTGATAACCGGCGACACCGTGGCCACGGCCGTGGTGGTGGCGGCGATAGGCAACTTCTTCGGGGCCCGGGACGCGGCCAACTGGCACGAGAAGTGGGGCATCCTCGCCTTCGGCACCTGGCTCCTCGTCCTCGGCTCGTTCACGGTGAGCCGGGCGTGGGCCCCGGCGGTGCTCGGGCAGGGCGCCGAGGAGTTCCGCCGGCTCGGGCGCTCGCTGTTCACGGCGACCGTCGTCCTGGCCCTCGGCGGCATCGCGCTGACCTCGCGGAACATCAAACTCTGGATCTTCGTCGCGATCCCCGCGATCGCGCTGGTCACCATGACCGAGCGGTATCTGCTGCGCCTGTGGCTGCACAAGCAGCGCAAGGAGGGCAGATGCCTGCGCCCGGTGCTCGCCGCCGGGAGCCTCGCCACCGTGCGCGACCTGATCAACCGCACCCGTAAATTCCCGCACATCGGCTGGCAGGTGGCCGCCGTGTGCACGACGGACGGACTCGGGCTCGACGGGCACCTGGTGGACGGCGTACCGGTCGTCGGCCGGCTCTCGGACGTCGCCGGGCACGTGTGCCGCAGCGGCTACCGGGTCGTCGCCGTCACCCCGGACCCGCACTGGTCACCGGACCGGCTGCAGCGCCTGGCGTGGAACCTGGAGGGCAGCGACACCGAGATGGTCGTGGCCCCCGTGCTGATGGAGGTGGCGGGGCCGCGGCTGCACGTCGACGCGGTCCTCGGCATACCCCTGCTGCGGGTCAGCATGCCGACCTTCACCGGCGGCCGGCGGGCGGTCAAGGAGGTCGTCGACCGGCTGGGCGCCGCACTCCTGCTGCTGCTGTTCGCACCGCTCATGGTGCTCGTCGCGCTGCTGGTCCTGGTCGACAGCCGGGGCGGGGCGTTCTACCGCCAGCGCCGGGTCGGCAAGGACGGCCGGGAGTTCACCATCCTCAAGTTCCGCACCATGGTCGCCGGGGCGCACCGGGCCCGGGCGGACCTCGCCGAGCTGAACGAGGGCGCGGGACTGCTGTTCAAGATGCACCGGGATCCGCGGGTGACGCGGGTGGGCGCGGTGCTGCGCCGGTACTCGATCGACGAGCTCCCGCAGCTGTTCAACGTGCTCACCGGATCCATGTCGCTCGTCGGACCGCGGCCTCCCCTGCCGGAGGAGTCCGCGGCGTACGGACCGGACATCCGGCGGCGGCTGCTGGTCAAACCCGGGCTCACCGGCCTGTGGCAGATCAGCGGACGCAGTGACCTCCCGTGGGAGGAGGCCGTGCGCCTCGACCTGCGGTACGTGGAGGACTGGTCGCTCGCCCTCGACACAGTGATCTTGTGGAAGACGCTGCGGGCGGTGCTCCAGGGCCAGGGGGCCTACTGATGCGCGCGGGGCGGCGGCGCCGTCCGACCGGCGTACGGACCGCAGGCCGAGGGGGCCTGCTTGGGGGGAAGGACGCGTCATGAGAGTCAGTGTGTTCGGGCTCGGCTACGTGGGCTGTGTGTCGGCCGCGTGCCTGGCCAGCATGGGGCACGAGGTCATCGGGGTCGACGTCAACCAGACGAAGGTCGACCTCGTCAACGCGGGCCGCGCCCCGGTCGTCGAGGAACGCATCGGCGAGCTCACCGCCGAGGTCGTACGGACCGGCGCCCTGCGCGCCACCCGGGACGTGCGCGAGGCGATCCGCGACAGCGAGATATCGCTGATCTGTGTGGGCACGCCCTCGGAGCCCAACGGCAGTCTGTGCACCACCTATCTGGAGCGGGTCACCGAGGAGATCGGCGCCGCGCTCGCCGAGCGCGGGGGCCGGCAGACGGTCGTGTTCCGCAGCACGATGCTCCCGGGCACCTGCCTCGACCTGCTCGTCCCGATCCTGGAGAAGAACGTCGGCGGCACCGCGGGTGTGGACTTCGGGGTCGCGGTCAACCCCGAGTTCCTGCGCGAGGGCACCAGCGTGCGGGACTTCTTCGACCCGCCCAAGACGGTCATCGGCGAGCTCGACCCGGCCAGCGGCGACGCCGTCGCGGAGCTCTACAAGGGCCTGCCCGGCGACGTGTTCCGCGTCCAGGTCCCGGTCGCCGAGGCGATCAAGTACGCGGACAACTCCTTCCACGGCCTCAAGATCGGCTTCGCCAACGAGCTGGGCGCGGTGTGCCAGGCCCTCGGCGTCGACTCGCACCAGGTCATGGACGTCTTCCTGGCCGACCGCAAGCTGAACATCAGCCCCGCCTACCTGCGGCCCGGCTTCGCCTTCGGCGGCTCCTGCCTGCCCAAGGACCTGCGCAGCCTGGTCCACGCGGCGCAGCGGGCCGACGTCTCCGTCCCGATCCTCGCCCATGTGCTGTCCTCCAACTCCGCGCACCTGCAACGGGCGGTGGAGCTGGTCGAGCGCACCGGCAAGCGCAAGGTGGGCCTGTTCGGGCTGTCCTTCAAGCCCGGCACCGACGACCTGCGCGAGAGCCCCCTCGTGGAGCTCGCGGAGCGCCTGTTCGGCAAGGGCTACGAGCTGAAGATCTACGACGCCAACGTGAGCCTGTCCCGGCTGATCGGCGCCAACCGCGAGTACATCGAGGGCCGCCTCCCGCACCTCGCGCAGCTCCTCGCCGACTCCGTCGACGAGGTCCTCGAGCACGCCGAGGTGTGCCTCGTCGGCACCCGTGATCCCGCCGTCCTCGCCGCGCTGCCGCACGGCGGCGGCCCGGCGATCGTCGATCTCGTCCGCCTCCCCGACGCCGAGGCGCGCCGGGCCGAACCGGGGTACATGGGCCTTGCCTGGTGACACGTCGTACGAGGGAGCGGCCGCGCGCGGCGGGCACGGCCGGCGCGCGCTGATCCTCGTGGAGAACCTCTCGGTGCCCTTCGACCGGCGGGTGTGGCAGGAGTGCACGACGCTGCGCGACGCGGGCTGGACGGTCGACGTCATCTGCCCGCAGGGCAGCAAGCGCGACACCGAGCCGGAGGCGGTGATCGACGGGATCCGGATCCACCGCTACCCGCTGCGCGCGGCCACCGGCGGACCGTCCGGCTATCTGCGCGAGTACGGCTCGGCGCTGTGGCACACCGCGCGGCTGGCCCGCAAGGTCGGCCCGGTGCACGTCGTGCACGCCTGCAACCCGCCCGACCTGCTGTTCCTGCCCGCCCTGATGCTCAAGCGGCGCGGCGCCCGCTTCGTCTTCGACCAGCACGACCTGGTGCCCGAGCTGTACCTCTCGCGCTTCGGCCGCGGCGAGGACCTGCTGTACCGCGCCGTGCTCGGCCTGGAGCGGCTGACCTACCGGGCCGCCGACATCGTGCTCGCCACCAACGAGTCGTACCGGGACGTCGCGGTACGCCGCGGCGGACAGCGGCCCGAGGACGTGTTCGTGGTGCGCAGCGCGCCGCAGACCGACCGCTTCCAGCCGGTCCCGCCCGAGCCGGAGCTGAAGCGCGGCAAGCCCCATCTGCTGTGCTACCTGGGCGTGATGGGCCCGCAGGACGGGGTCGACTACGCGCTGCGGGCGCTCGCGAAGCTGCGCGACGAGCGGAAGCGGACCGACTGGCACGCGGTGTTCGTCGGCGCCGGCGACGCCTTCGACGCGATGGTGGAGCTGTCCCGGGAGCTCGGTCTCGACGAGCAGGTGGAGTTCACCGGGCGCATCCCGGACGCCGACCTGGTGCGCTACCTGTCCACCGCGGACGTCTGCCTCTCCCCCGACCCGTGCAACCCGCTCAACGACGTGTCGACCATGAACAAGGTCCTGGAGTACATGGCGATGGGCCGGCCGATCGTCTCGTTCGACCTGCGCGAGGCGCGGGTCTCCGCCGGTGAGGCCGCGCTCTACGCGTCCGGCGACGACGAGTCCGCGTTCGCCGGCCTGATCGAGCGGCTCCTCGACGACCCCGACGAGCGGGCCCGGATGGGCAAGATCGGCCAGGAACGGATCGGCGGCCCGCTGGCCTGGAGCAACTCGCAGGCCTCGCTGCTCGCCGCGTACGCCGCCGCCTGCCGAAAGCGCCGCGCGCCCCGCATCGGACGGAGGCCACGCCGTTGAACGACGACACGCTGCGCCTGGTCACCATCGGGCGGATCCTCCGGCGGCGCTGGCGGCTGCTCGCCGTCCTCACCGTGCTGGGCGCGCTGGTCGGTTACGGCACCTCGGTCGTGTTCCCGCCGCGCTACACGGCGGCGGCCTCCGTCCTGCTGCCCGGGCAGTGGGAGGAGCGGGAGCTGTTGACGCAGGTGGACGTGGCGACGAGTTCGGCGGTCGTCGACCGCACCGCCGACGAGCTCGGCTGGACCGACGTCAGCGGTGAGGAGCTGCGCAAGCGGGTGAGCGCCGAGGCCGCCGACGGCAACATCATCACGATCTCCGGCACCTCCGACACCCCGCGTCACGCGCAGCGGCTCGCCGACACGATGGCCCGGCAGTTCGTGAAGTTCTCCGCGCGGCTCGCGGGCGGCGACGCCGACGCCCAGCCGGCGAACGGTCCGGAGGCGCTGCGGCAGAAGGTGGCCGAGACGAACCGCCGCATCACGGAGCTGGCGAACTCCGCCGACCCCGGGCGGACCGTGGAGAGCGTCCAGGCCCGTACCGCGCTGGAGAAGCTGCGGACCTCTCTGGAAGAGGCCATGACGAAGCTGGACCAGGCCGACCCGGCGAACGAGAAGGCCGGCATGGTCGTCATGGGCCCCGCGGCCCGGCCGACGAGCGAGGCGCCCCCGACCCGGGTGCAGCTCGTGGCGGCCGGGGCGCTGCTGTTCCTCCTGCTCGCGGTCGTCGGCCATCTCGCGGCGGCGCGGGTCAACCGGCGGCTGCGCACCGAGGAGGAGATCACCGCGGCGCTGGGCTCGGTGCTCCTCGGCACGGTCGACGTACCGGGTGAACGGCCCGCGCGGCGGCCCCGGGAACGGGGCGCGCGGGCGCTGGCGCGGCGGCTGCTCGGCACGGACGTCCGCTGGGACCTGCCGGCCCCGCAGCGCTCCGGCGACGAGGCCGGCCGGCGCGTGCGCTACCGGCGGGTGTGCGCCCGGCTGCGGGACCGACTGCCCACCGCGCGGCGGCTGCTGCTCGTCGTGCCGGACGGCGACGAGATCGCCGTCCGCGCCGCGGGACAGCTCGCGGCCGAGGCCAAGGGCGATCCGCTGCTGCGGGTGGTCGAGGTGGCGGTGGACCGGCCGATGGTGCCGGACGCCGATCTGGAGTCCGGCGCCGTCGTCGTGCTCAGCCCGGGCAGCCGCACGGCGGAGGAGCTCGCGGGGATCAACGAGGCCTGCGCGGACGGCGGGCACGAGGTCGTCGGCGTCGTCGTCGCCGGCGCGGTGCGGGGCGGTCCGGCGCGGGCGGCCGGACCGGGGCCCGCGGACGACGCCACCGTGGCGCTCACGGTTCGCCACCACGCGACGGGAGGTTCGGCGTGACGACGAGCACGACGACGGAGGCGAACGAGACCACGGTCCTCCTGGATCTCCAGGGGCTCGTGGTGTCGGTGCGCAGGCGCCGCCGCCTGTGGGCCTCACTGGCCCTGTTCGGGCTGCTGGTCGGCGCGGCGGTGGCGGTGCTGCTGCCGCCGTCGCCGAGCGCCGCGACGAAGGTCCTGGTCGCGCACGCGGAGGACCAGCCGAACGACACCGGGACGCTGATCCGCACCGACGTGGAGGTGCTGGGCACCACCCGGATCGCGAACGCGGCCCTGAAGGAGCTCGGGTCGACGGAGAAGCCCGAGGACTTCCTGCGGGACTACCGGGGCACGGGCCTGACCAACAACGTCCTGCAGATCGACGTGAAGGCCGGCTCCGACGCGCAGGCGGTGGCCCGGGCCCGGGCGCTGGCCGACGCGTTCATCGCCGACCACGTACGGCGGATGCGGGACACCGCGCAGGCCGAGGCCAAGGCGCTGACCGACCAGCGGGACCGCATGCGGACCGAGCTGGAGGAGGTCAACCGGACGATCGGTGACCGCTCCCCGGACAGCGACCCGAAGGCGTCGGCGAGCCTGGAGTCGCTGTTCGCCCGCCGCGCCGAACTCAACTCGCGGATCGCCGACTTCGACCAGCGGGCCGAGGAGGCCCGCATGGGCACGCCGCGGCTCGTCGCCGGGACGCAGATCGTGGACGCACCGCGCGCGGTGCGGCACTCCCTGCCCAAGGCCCTCGCGACGAACGGCGCGATCGGTCTGGTCCTGGGGCTCGTCCTCGGTCTCGCCCTCGCCGCGGTCGGCACCGTGGTCGCGGACCGGCCGGTGCTGCGCCGGGACATCGCGACGCATCTGGGCGCCTCGGTGATCGCCGAACTGCCCCGCCGCTCGGGCCGCCGGTGGCAGCGCCGCCGCACCCGCGCGGCCCGCGAACGGCTCACCACGGCCCTGGCCCGCACGGCCCGGGACGCGGCGGAACCGGTGTCGCTGCTCGAACTGGGCTGTGCGCGCGGCACGGCGGTCATCGCCCTGGACCTCGCCGACCGGCTGGCGCAGGACGGGCCCGTGGTCATCGTCGACGGGCAGCCGGGGCTCCAGCTCGCGAGCCGGCGTCAGAAGCCGGGCGAGCCGACCGTGGTGAGCGGCGAGCGGGCGGCGAACGTGCCGGACGGGATGCGCCGCATCGGCGTCGGTTCCGTGGCTCCCGGCACGGCGTGGACCGACCTGCGGCACCTGGGCACGCACACCGTGCTCGTGGTGCGGGCCGGGCACGGCAGCGCCGCCTGGCTGCACACCGTGGCACGGCAGCTCGCCGACCAGCGGATCCCGGTGCTCGGTGTGGTGCTCGTCGACCCCGATCCGAAGGACCGGACCGACGGCACGCTGTGGGACGGGCTGCACACGGCGCTGCGCGGCCGCGGCGAGCGGACGGCCCGGCAGAACGGTGGGGGTACCTCCCACTCCCTCGGGGCTGTGGGGGAGGGCCGGCGGCGCACGGAGCGCGCCGAGCGGCCCGCGCCGATGTGGGCCGCACGGGTCCCGGACAACGACCAGGAGGCGCGCTAGGCATGTGTGGCATCGCAGGGACGTACCGGTGGCCGGACGGGAAGCTCGTGACCGACCGGCTCACCGACACGCTCGCCCACCGCGGCCCGGACGGTGCGGGCCGGTACAGCCATCAGGCCGGTGACGGCGAGGTGCACCTCGGGCACCGCCGGCTGTCCATCATCGACCTGTCGGAGACCGGGGCCCAGCCGATGGTCTCGGACGGCCTCGTGCTCACGTACAACGGCGAGCTGTACAACGCGCCGGAGCTGCGGGCCGAGCTGGCGGCGGGCGGGGTGCGGTTCCGCGGCACCTCCGACACCGAGGTGCTCCTGGAGGCGTGGCGGCGCTGGGGCACGGACTGTCTGCCCCGGCTGCGCGGCATGTTCGCGTTCGGCGTCTTCGACGAGCGCACGGGTGAACTGGTGCTGGCCCGCGACCAGTTGGGCATCAAGCCGCTGTTCCTGCTCCGGCGCGGCGAGGGTCTCGTGTTCGCCTCCGAGCTGAAGGCGCTCGCCGCGGCGACCGGCGGCTCCCTGGAGGTGGATCCCGGGGCGCTCGTCGCCTCGCTGCTCTACTACTGGGTGCCGGACTCGCGGTGCGCGTTCCGCGAGGCGGAGAAGCTGCCGCCGGGCAGCTGGCTGCGGGTGCGGCCGGACGGGCGCACGGAGCGCGGCCGGTACTGGCACCTCAAGGAGGTCGCCGCCGAGGGGCAGGAACGGGCCCGCAGCGGTGAACTCCCGGATCTGGCCGCGATCGTGGAGGAGTCGACGCGGCGCCATCTGCTCTCGGACGTGCCGGTGGCGACGTTCCTGTCCGGGGGCCTGGACTCCAGCTGGCTGACCGCGCTCGCGGCCCGGCATCAGCCCGGGATCTCCGCTTACACGATCGGGTTCCGCGCGGAGGACGCCCGGTTCGAGGCCATGCCCGACGATCTGCGCTACGCCCGGCAGGTCGCCGCCCGGTTCGGGGTCGATCTGCACGAGATCGAGATCGCGCCGGACGTGCTCGACCTGCTGCCCCGGATGACGTACCACCTGGACGAGCCGATCGGTGATCCGGCCGCGATCAACACGTATCTGATCTGCTCGGCGGCCCGGGAGGCCGGGGTCAAGGTGATGCTGTCCGGGATGGGGGCCGACGAGCTGTTCGCCGGGTACCGCAAGCATCTGGCGAACCTGCTGGCGCTGCGCTACCAGCGGGTGCCGCGACCGGTGCGGCGCGGTGTGTCGGCGGTCGTGGACCGGCTGCCGGTCGCCACGTCCCGGCGGGGCCTGCGCTCGGTGCGGTTCGCGAAGCGGTTCCTGTCCTTCGCGGAGCTGCCGGAGGAGACCGCGTTCCGGCGCAGCTACACGATGTACGACCGGGGCGAGCTGCTCGACCTGGTCGATCCGGACCTGGCCGGGACGGTCGAGGACGTGCTGACCGAGCACGCGGACGTGTACCGGGACAACGAGCTCGACGACTTCGTGAACCGCATGTGCCTGGGCGACGCGCGGATGTTCCTGCCGGGCCTCAACCTGGCGTACACGGACCGCTCCAGCATGGCCGCGTCGACCGAGGTGCGGGTTCCGTACGTGGACGTGGAGGTCGTGAGGGCGGCGTTCGCGGTGCCCGGCGACCGCAAGATCGTGGGCCGGCAGGGCAAGGCGGTGCTCAAGGAGGCGGCGACCTCGATCCTGCCGCGGGAGATCGTGTACCGGCCCAAGGGCCTGTTCAGCGCGCCGCTGCGGGCCTGGATGAGCCGCGATCTGGCGCCGCTGGTGCGCGAGGTGGTGCACGACGGGGAGCTGGTGCGCTCCGGGTTCCTGCGCCGCGAGGCCTTGCAGCGGCTGGTCGCCGAGGACGCCTCGGGGCAGCGGGACCACTCCAAGCACCTGTGGCACGTACTGACGCTGGAGCACTGGTACCGGAGCGCGACCACCGGGGCGGGGCGGGACACACACATGGCCGCTTAGCGGGACCTCGCAGGGCACTGTTCGACAACTGGGCTGGAAACAAGGGGACTTCGAGTGAAGCAGGTTGTGCAGAACTACAAGAGCGGCGAGCTGGCGCTGCTCGACGTGCCGGTGCCGGGGTGCAAGCCGGGCGGGGTGCTGGTCCGCAGCGCCTTCTCGCTGATCTCGACCGGTACGGAGCTCATGAAGGTGTCCGAGGCCGGCATGTCGATGGTGGGCAAGGCCCGCTCGCGCCCCGACCAGGTGGCCAAGGTGATGCAGAGCGTGGCCACCAACGGGGTGCCCGCGACGTACCGCAAGGTGATGGGCAAGCTGGACTCCTACACGCCGCTGGGCTATTCGCTGTGCGGGGTGGTGGAGCAGGTCGGCGCGGGTGTCGACGACGTGGCGGTCGGTGACCTGGTGGCCTGCGCGGGCAACGAGCACGCGCTGCACGCCGAGCTGAACTGGGTGCCGAAGAACCTGTACTCCCGGGTGCCGGACGGTCTCGCGCCGCGTCACGCCGCGTTCGGCACCGTCGGTTCGATCGCCCTTCAGGGCGTGCGGCAGGGCGAGCCGCAGCTCGGGGAGACGGCCCTGGTCATCGGGCTCGGCCTGATCGGGCAGCTCGTGGTGCAGCTGCTCACCGCCTCCGGGGTCCGCGTGGTCGGCGTCGACCCGGACCCGGTGCGCTGCGAGCTGGCCGAGCGGCTCGGCGCGGCGGCCTGCGGCGATCCCGAGTCGGCGGCCGTGACGGCGGCCGTCGCCGAACTCACCGACGGGCACGGCGTGGACCAGGTGTACCTGGCGGCCGGCGGCGGCAGCAACCAGCCGGTGGAGCTGGCCGCGCGCCTGGCCCGGGACCGCGGCCGGGTCGTCGACATCGGCAAGTGCCGCCTCGACCTGCCGTGGAACGCGTACTACGAGAAGGAGCTCGACGTCCGCTTCTCGCGCAGCTACGGGCCGGGGCGCTACGACCCGGAGTACGAGCTGGAGGGGCGGGACTACCCGATCGGCTACGTGCGCTGGACCGAGCGCCGCAACCTGGCGTGCTTCCTCGACCTCATGGCCCGCGGCTCCGTCGACGTGGAGCCGCTCATCTCGCACGTCGCCGGCTTCGGCGAGGCCGTCGAGACGTACCGCAGCCTGAAGGAAGGCGAGCTGAAGGCCGTCGCGGTGCTGTTCGAGTACCCCGGCCCGGCGGACGCGGCCGAGGCGCCGGAGGTGAGCGTGCCCGCCGTGACCGTGAAGCACAGTCCCGTGCGGGCCGCCGTGACGCCCGTACGCGTGGCGTTCGTCGGGGCGGGCAACTACGCGACGTCGATGCTGCTGCCGCACCTGGCGGGCCGCGACGGCGTCGAGCTGTCGACCGTCGTCACCACGACGGCGCTGTCCGCGGCCAACGCGCAGCACAAGTTCGGCTTCCACCGGGCGACGACGGACCTGGACGCCGTGCTCGGCGACAAGGACATCGACGCGGTGTTCGTGGTGACACGGCACAGCTCGCACGCCGAGCTGACCCGCAGGGCACTGCTCGCGGGCAAGGCCGTGTTCGTGGAGAAGCCCCTCGCCCTGTCCGAGGAGGAGCTGGCGGATGTCCTGAAGGCGGTCGAGGAGTCGGGCAACGACCGGCTCCAGGTCGGCTTCAACCGCCGCTTCGCGCCGCTGCTCCAGGAGGCCCGGCAGCGCTTCGGCGAGCGGACGGGCCCGGCGAGCCTGCGCTATCTGGTGAACGCGGGCCGGCTCGACCACGGCAGCTGGTACCTGCGCCAGGGGACGGAGGGGTCCCGGTTCGCGGGCGAGGGCGGGCACTTCGTCGACACGGCGAGCTGGCTGCTCGGCGCCGACCCGGTGTTCGTGTACGCGACGGCGTCCTCCGGCGAGGAGGACCTCCAGGTGCTGCTGCGCTACCCGGACGGCTCGACCGCCACGATCAGCTACGTCACGACGGGCGCCCCGGGCTTCCCCAAGGAGACCCTCGACCTGGTCGCGGACGGCAAGGTGCTGCGGCTCGACGACTTCGTGCGGGCCTCGGTGTATTTCGGGACAAGCACAGCCGGGCGCAAGCGGTGGGTCAGTTCGCGGCTGCCGAAGGCGCGGGACAAGGGGCAGGAGGCCGAACTGGCCGCGTTCGTCCGGGCCGTGCGCTCCGGCGGGCCGATGCCGGTGCCGCTGGAGTCCCTCGTCGCCACGACGGCGGCCACCCTCGCGGTGCGCACGGGCCTGGCCGCGGGCGCCCCGGTGACGCTGGCGAGGCAGCCATGACGATGAGCGCGGGCTGGTACCTGCGGCGGCTGTCCCGGATGGACCCGCGGGAGGTCGCGGGCCGGGCCGGCGACGCCGTGCGCCGTCGGCGGTGGCGGTCGGCGCCGCCCGAGGCCCCGGCCGTGTCCGGCGCCCGGTTCACCGCCGTGCTGCCCGCCGGGGCGCTCGCCGACGTGGCGCCGGACGCCGTGAAGCGGCTCGTCGCCGAGGCGGACCGGCTGATGGACGGGCACGCCGAGTTCTTCGGCGTGGTCCGCGACGATCTGGCGGACCCGGACTGGTGGTACGACCCGAAGACCGGGCGCCGGGCTCCCGCGGGCTACGCGTTCGACGTGCCGTACCGGGACGAGGACGCGGTCGGTGACATCAAGCAGATCTGGGAGCCGTCCCGGCACCAGTACCTGACGGTGCTGGCCGCCGCGTACGCGCTGACGGGCGACGAGCGGTACGCCGAGCGCGTCGCGGAGCACCTGCGGTCGTGGTGGGCGGGCAACGCGCCGCTGCGCGGGGTGCACTGGGTCAGCGGCATCGAGCTGGGCATCCGGCTCCTGTCATGGGTGTGGGTGCGCCGGCTGCTCGACGGCTGGGCGGGCGCGCCCGCGCTGTTCGAGCACAACCCGGTGGCCCTGCACCAGATCTGGCACCACCAGCACTGGCTGGCGTCGTTCCCGAGCCGCGGCTCGTCGGCGAACAACCACGTGATCGCGGAGGCCGCCGGGCAGTCCGCCGCGGCCTGCGCCTTCGACTGGTTCCCGGAGTCGGTGCGGTGGCGCACCGACGCGCTGCGTCTGCTCGACCGGCAGCTGCGGGCCAACACGTTCGGCTCGGGGCTCAACAGGGAGCTGGCCACCGAGTACCACGGTCTGGTCCTCGAACTCGGCCTCGCGGCGGTGGCCGAGGCGGACGCCGCGGGCGCGGCGGTCCCCGCGACGACGCGGCTCGTGCTGCTGCGGATGACGGACGCGCTCGCGGCCGTCGTGGACGAGCGGCTGCGGCCCCCGCGCCAGGGCGACGCGGACGACGGGCACGGTCTGGTCCTGGACGGCGCGGGCACCGGCCGCTGGGGCTCGCTGCTCACCACCGGCGCCACCGTGTTCGGCCGCCTCGGCTGGTGGCCCGAGGTGACCGGCACCGACGTGCGCACCCCGCTGCTCACCGCGCTGCTGCGGCCGGGCGCGCCCGCCGTGGCCCGCCCCGACCGCCGTCCGGCGCACTTCTCTGACGCGGGCCTCACCGTGCTGCGCGGCGCGGACGGGATCTGGTGCCGGTGCGACGGGGGGCCGCACGGCTTCCTGTCCATCGCCGCGCACGCCCACGCGGACGCGCTGTCGGTGGAGGTCCGCCACCAGGGCGTCGACGTGCTCGCCGACCCGGGGACGTACTGCTACCACGGTCAGCCCGAGTGGCGGAGCTACTTCCGCTCGACGCTCGGCCACAACACGCTGGAGCTGGACGGCGCCGACCAGTCGGTGTCCGGCGGCCCGTTCCTGTGGACCCGGCACGCGACGAGCCGCGTCCTGCGCGCGACAGCGTCCCGCTGGTGCGCGGAGCACGAGGGCTACGAGGGGTCCGTGCACCGGCGCAGCGTCGAACTGGACGAGGAATCACAGGAGTTGACGATCGTCGACGAGGTGTGCGGCGGCCCGCGCCGGGACGTGCGCCTCGCGTTCCACCTCGGCCCCGCGATCACCGCCGAACTGGAGGGGAACCGCGCCGTGCTCACCTGGACGCGCGACGGCGAGGACCGCCGCGCCGTGCTCGACCTGCCGGGGCGGCTGTCCTGGCGGGCGCACCGCGGCGAGAGCACGCCGCCGCTCGGCTGGTACTCCGCCGGGTTCGGGCGCAAGGAGCCCGCGACGACGCTCGTCGGCACCGGATCCACCGACGGCACGGAGGGTTTCACCACCGTGCTCGGATTCCGCGGCTAGGGGGGCGCGTGGCGATCAAGAGGAGGCACTGGGCGGGGGCGGCGGCAGCGCTGGCGCTGGTCCTGCCGGCCACCGCCGGGTGCACGAGCTCGCCGGACGCGTCGGCGAAGCCGGGTGGCGCGCCCACCACCTCGGGGACTGCGGCCACGACCGTGGCCCGGGTGTGCGCCGCCCCGGCGGACGGGCCCGGGAAGGCTCCCGAGGGCGCGGTCACCGTCGACCCGAAGGTGGTCGGCGATCTGGCGGCGAAGACGAAGAAGAGCCCGCCGAACACGACGTTCTGGCTGCGGCCCGGCACGCACCGGCTGGACCCGGACCGGTTCGCGCAGGTCATCCCGAAGAAGGGGGACCGCTTCGTGGGGGCGCCCGGCGCGGTGCTCGACGGCGGGAAGAAGAACCAGTACGCGTTCGGCGGCACCGCCGCCGACGTGACGATCAGCCATCTCACCGTGCAGGGCTTCGTCGCGCCGCCGGACGAGGGCGTGGTCAACCACGACTCGGGCGACGGGTGGGTGATCGAGCACTCCACGATCCAGCGGAACACCGGCGCCGGTCTCATGGCCGGGGCCCGCCAGCAGGTCCGCTCCAACTGCCTGCGGGACAACGGCCAGTACGGCATGAACGCCTACAAGTCGAAGGGCCGGATCAAGGGCCTGGTCGTCGAGGGCAACGAGATCGTCGGCAACAACACGGGCGACTGGGAGAAGAAGCGGGAGGGCTGCGGCTGCACCGGCGGCGTCAAGTTCTGGGCCGTGGACGGCGCCGACGTGCGCGGCAACTGGGTGCACGACAACCGGGGCACCGGCCTGTGGGCGGACACGAACAACAACGACTTCCGCATCGAGGACAACGTCCTGGAGGCGAACGACGGCGCCGCGCTGATCTACGAGACGAGCTACAACGCGGTCGTCCGGAACAACACGATCCGGCGCAACAACTGGGTCGAGGGCCGCGAGCGGGCCGACGACGGCGACAGCTTCCCGTTCGCGACGGTCTATCTGTCCGAGTCGGGCGGCGAGCCCCGGGTCCCGGCCCGCACGGACAAGATCGAGATCTACGGGAACGTGCTGGAGGACAACTGGTCCGGGATCACCCTGTGGGAGAACGCGGACCGGTTCTGCAACAGCCCGGCCAACACCTCGTCCGGCGACTGCACCCTGCTGGTGCCGAAGACCTCGAGCTGTGCGCGGCCCGCGATCGCGAAGGACCCGCTGTACTCCGACTGCCGGTGGAAGACCCAGCGGGTCGACATCCACGACAACCGCTTCTTGCTCGACCCGGACGTCGTCAAGTGCAAGGCGGAGTGCGGCCGCATGGCCGTCCTCGCCAACTACGGCACCTATCCCGACTGGTCGCCGTACAAGGGCGAGAAGGTCGCCGAGGCGATCACCGGCAAGCAGCACAACCGCTGGTACGACAACGACTACCGCGGCCCGTGGAGCTTCGTCGCCCACGACCCGAGCCGGACGCTCGACTTCAAGGAGTGGCAGGCGGGGCCGTACCGGCAGGACGCGGGCAGCACACTGCGCGTACGGGACGGTGACTGAGATGGACGGCGCCGCCGCGACACGCGCGCCCCGCACCGTCGGGGTCGTGTGGGGACTCCTCGTCCTCAACACGCTGGGCTCCGCCGGGGCGAAGACGATCGTCCCGCTGCCCCGCTCGGTCATCCAGGTCGTCACGATGGGGGCGCTGGTCGGCGCGTTCGCGCTGGCGCTCACGGTCAACCTGCGGCTGCGCGTGCGGCCCAGCGCCTACGTGCTGCTGCTCTCGCTGCTGGTCGTGGCGAGCGTCATCGCGAGCGTGAACCTGGAGGCCGGCCTCGGCGCGCTGTTCCGCTGCGCCCGCCTCGCGCTGTTCGTCAGCACGCTGTGGCTGCTGAGCCGCTGGTGGGACGGCGGTCTGACGTTCGTACGGCACCACATCCGGATGTACTTCTTCGTCCTCGGCTCGGTCGCGGCCGGCCTCGCCGTCTCACCGGGGGCCGCCCTGCCGGACCTGTACGGGGGCCGGCTGGTCGGCGCGCTGTGGCCGCTCACCCCGCCGCAGATCGGCCAGTACGCGGCGGTCATCATCGGGCTGACGGTGCTGCTGGTGCTGGGCCGCAGGACGGACCGGGCGAGCGCGGTCGTCGTCATCGTGCCGTCCCTCGTGCTGCTCGCGCTGACCCACACCCGCACGGCGACGCTCGGCCTGATCATCGGGCTCGTGCTGGCGATCGGCTCGCTCTTCCTGACGAGCGCGGCGGCCCGCCGGTTCTTCGGCTGGGCGGTGGTGTGCGCGACGGTCGGCGCCGTCGCCTTCGCCTCCGCGCTCCAGTCCTGGTTCCTGCGCGGCCAGACCGAGGAGAACTTCTCCAGCCTGACGGGCCGGGCCAAGGTCTGGGACGCGCTGCTCGCCGCGCCCCGGACCACCTCGGAGCAGGTGTTCGGGATGGGCCTCGGCGACAAGTCGTTCGGCGGGCTGCCGATCGACAACAGCTGGCTGGCGGTCTACAACGAGCAGGGCCTGATCGGGGTGACCCTCGTCGCGGCCGTCGTCCTCGTGCTCGGCGGCGTCGCGCTGCTGCGGCCGCCGTCGCTCCAGCGGGCCTGCGCGATCTTCCTCATCAGCTACTGCGGGATCGCCTCGTACACCGAGGCGGGCCTCGGCGACGCCTCGCCGTACCTGCTGCACCTGGCCGTCGCCGCCTCCCTGCTGGCGGTGCCCGCACAGGCCGCGCCGGTGCCGTCGCCCGACGTCCCCCGGCGCCGCACAGCACGCCGCGCGCCCCGCCGTTCGGAGGTGTCCTGATCATGCGTGTCCTGGTGGTGCACAACCGCTACGGCTCGGCGCAGCCGAGCGGGGAGAACAACGTCGTCGACCGGGAGGTGGAGCTGCTGCGCTCGGCCGGCCACCGGGTCGACCTGTTCGAGCGGCGCAGTGACGACATCGGGGGGCGTTCCCTTCTCGGGAAGGTCGCGGTGCCGCTGCTCGTGCCGTGGAACCCGGCGGTCCGCAGGGAGCTGGCGGCGCGGCTGCGCGCGGAGCGGCCCGACGTGGTGCACGTCCACAACGTGTTCCCGCTGCTGTCCCCCGCGGTGCTCGCCGCGTGCGCGGACGCGGGCGTGCCCGGCGTCGCCACGCTGCACAACTACACGCAGGTCTGCCCGCCGGGCACGCTGCAGCGCGACGGCCGGCCCTGCACCGAGTGCGTCGGCGGGAGTCCGCTGCCCGCCGTGCGGCACGGCTGCTACCGCGGCTCCCGTCTGGCGACGGTCCCTCTGGCGGTCAGCCTGTCGGCGAACCGGCGCCGGTGGTGGTCGGGCGCCACCCGCTTCCTGTGCATCTCGCAGGCGCAGCGCGAGGTCCTCGTGGGGGCCGGGATGCCGGCGGAACTGATCGCGGTGAAGCACAACTTCGTGCCGGAGCCGGAGGTCCGCCGCGCGGAGACGTCCGCGGGCGAGCACCTGCTGTATCTCGGGCGGCTCGCCGAGGCCAAGGGCGTGCGGCTGCTGATGACCGCCTGGGACGAGCTGGCGGCGGACGGCGGGGTGGGCGTGCCGCTCGTGATCGCGGGCACCGGGCCGCTGGAGCGCGAGGTCGCCGCGTGGGCGGCGGACCGCGACGACGTGCGCTACGCGGGTCTGCTGGATCCGGCGGAGAGCCGCAAGGCGGTCGCGCGGGCGGTGGCCGTGGTGGCGCCGTCGACGTGGCTGGAGGCGTTCGGCCTCGTGGTCGTGGAGGCGATGGCGGCCGGGGTCCCGGTCGTCGCCGCCGGGCACGGCGCCTTCGTCGAGCTGGTCGAGGACGGGGTGACCGGGCTGCTGCACCGCCCGGGCGACGCCGCCTCGCTGGCGTCCCGGATCCGCCGGATCGCGGGCCGGCCCGATCTGGGCCGGGAGCTGGGCCGGGCGGCCCGGAGCCGTTACGAGCAGGGCTTCAGCCCCGCCGTCGGCCTGGAGCGCCTGCTGGAGGAGTACCGGACCGCGATCGCGGGACGGTCGGAACAACTGGGGGGCAGTAGATGACACGATGCCGACTCTGCGGCTCGGAGGCGATGGCGAGCGTCGTCGACCTCGGCGCGACGCCACCGTGCGAGAGCTTTCTCGCCGCGCACGAACTGGACCGCGCCGAACCGGCGTACCCGTTGCACCTGAGGGTGTGCTCGGAGTGCTGGCTGGCGCAGATCCCGCCGCTGATCACGCCGGAGGAGACGTTCAAGGAGTACGCCTACTTCTCCTCCTTCTCCACGTCCTGGGTGGAGCACGCCCGCACCTTCGTGACCGGCGCCGCCGAGCGGCTCGGTCTGGGCCACGCCTCGTTCGTGGTGGAGGTCGCGAGCAACGACGGCTATCTGCTGAAGCACATGGTGGAGCGGGGGGTGCGCTGCCTGGGCATCGAGCCGTCGGTGAACGTGGGCGCCGCCGCGCGCGAGGCGGGCGTGCCGACGCTCACGGAGTTCCTCAGCCCCGAGGTGGGCGCGGGGGTCCGGGCGGAGCACGGCCCGGCGGACCTCGTCGTGGCGAACAACGTGTACGCGCACATCCCCGACGTGGTCGGCTTCACGCGGGGCCTGCGGGCGCTGGTCGCGGACGACGGCTGGGTGTCGATCGAGGTGCAGCACCTGCTGACGCTGATCGAGGAGAACCAGTACGACACGATCTACCACGAGCACTTCCAGTACTACACGGTGGCGTCCGCGATCAGGGCGCTCGCCAGCGGCGGTCTGACGCTCGTGGACGTGGAGCTGCTGCCGACGCACGGCGGGTCGATCCGGCTGTGGGCCCGCCCGGAAGGGGCGGCGGGCGAGCCGTCCGAGCGGGTCGCGGACGTGCTGGCCCGGGAGAAGGCCGCCGGGCTCCAGGAGCTGTCCGGGTACGCGGAGTTCGCCGCCCGGGTCGCCAAGGTCCGCCGGGACCTCCTGAAGTTCCTGATCGGGGCCGCCGAACGCGGCGAGACGGTCGTCGGCTACGGCGCCCCCGGCAAGGGCAACACCCTGCTCAACCACTGCGGGATCCGCCCCGACCTGCTGCCGTACACGGTCGACCGGAACCCGTACAAGCACGGCCGGTTCACCCCCGGCGCCCGCATCCCGATCCTGCCGCCCGAGCGGATCGCCGCGGACAGGCCGGACTACGTCCTGGTCCTGCCCTGGAACCTGCGGGACGAACTGGTCGAGCAGCTGTCCTACGTCCACGAGTGGGGAGGCCGCCTGGTCTTCCCCGTCCCGGAACTGAGCATCGTCGAGGTCGCGCCCGGAGGGGTCACAGCATGAAGGTCGTTCTGTTCTGCGGCGGTTACGGGATGCGGATGCGCGACGGCGCGGGCGACGACGTGCCCAAGCCGATGGCGATGGTCGGGCCGCGCCCGCTGATCTGGCACGTCATGCGCTACTACGCGCACTTCGGGCACAAGGAGTTCATCCTGTGCCTCGGCTACGGCGCCCATCACATCAAGGAGTTCTTCCTCAACTACGAGGAGACGACGTCCAACGACTTCGTGCTGCGCGGCGGGAAGACCGAGCTGCTCTCCACGGACATAGCCGACTGGACGATCACGTTCGCGCAGACCGGCATCGAGTCGCCGATCGGCGAGCGGCTGCGCCGGGTGCGCCACCACCTGGACGGCGACGAGATGTTCCTCGCCAACTACGCGGACGTGCTCACCGACGCCCCGCTGCCGCGGATGATCGAGAACTTCGAGCGGCGCGACGCGGGCGCGTCGATGATGGTCGTGCCGCCGCAGTCCTCGTTCCACTGCGTGGACCTCGGCGAGGACGGCCTGGTCGGCGGGATCACCGCGGTCAGCGACATGCCGCTGTGGGAGAACGGCGGCTACTTCGTGCTCCGCCAGGAGGTCTTCGACCACATACCGGAGAACGGGGACCTGGTCGCCGACGGCTGCGCCCAGCTCGCCAAGCAGGGGCGTCTGCTGGCGCACCGGCACCGCGGGTTCTGGAAGCCGACCGACACCGTGAAGGAGCGGGCCGCGCTCGACGCCGCCTACACCCGCGGCGAGCGCCCGTGGGCCGTGTGGGAGCGGGACGGCGCGGGGGTGGGCGCGTGATCGGGCTGGGCGCCGGACGCCTGGAGCGGATCGTCGCGGTCGGCGCGCACTGCGACGACCTCGCGATCGGCGCCGGCGGCACCCTCCTCACGCTGTGCCGGGCGCACCCCGGCCTGCGGGTCGACGCACTGGTGCTCACCGGCGGCGGCACCGAGCGCGAGCAGGAGGAGGAGGCCGCGCTCGCCGCGTTCTGCCCGGGCGCCGACCTGCGGCTGACCGTGCACAAGCTGCCGGACGGCCGGCTGCCCGTGCACTGGGACGAGGCGAAGCGCGCCGTCGAGGAGCTGCGCGCGCAGGGCGACCCGGACCTGGTCCTCGCCCCGCGCACGGACGACGCGCACCAGGACCACCGGGGCCTGGCCCGGCTGGTCCCCACCGCCTTCCGCGACCACCTGGTCCTCGGCTACGAGATCGTCAAGTGGGACGGCGATCTCGGCCGCATGGCCGCGTACCAGCCGCTGTCACCGGAGACGGCCGAGGACAAGGTCCGGCTGCTCCAGGAGCACTACCCCTCGCAGCGGCACCGTCCCTGGTACGACCGGGAGGCCTTCCTGGGCCTGGCCCGGATCCGCGGCATCGAATGCCACGCGCGCTACGCCGAGGCCTTCGCCGTCACCAAACTCACTCTCAACCTGGGGGGTTGAACCACCTTGCGCGTACTGCTGACCGGACACCAGGGCTATCTGGGCACCGTGATGGCCCCGGTCCTCGCCGCCGCCGGACACGAGGTCGTCGGCCTCGACTCCGGCCTGTTCGCCGACTGCGTGCTCGGCCCGGCGCCGGCCGACCCGCGCGGGCACCGCGTGGACCTGCGCGACGTCACGGCCGAGCACGTGGCCGGGGTGGACGCCGTGATCCACCTCGCCGCGCTCTCCAACGACCCGCTGGGCTCGCTGGCCCCCGAACTCACCTACGACATCAACCACCACGCGTCGGTCCGGCTCGCCCGCCTGGCCCGCGACGCGGGCGTGCGGCGCTTCCTGTACGCGTCGACCTGCTCCGTCTACGGCGCCGCCGGGGGCGACGAGCTGGTCGCCGAGGAGGCGCCGCTGCGTCCGGTGACCCCGTACGCGGAGTCCAAGGTGCGGGTGGAGGACGACCTGCACGCGCTGGCCGACGCCGACTTCACACCGGTCTACATGCGCAACGCCACCGCGTTCGGGTTCTCCCCCAGGCTGCGCGCCGACATCGTGCTCAACAACCTGGTCGGCCACGCCCTGCTGACCGGGGAGGTGCTCGTCCTGTCCGACGGCACGCCGTGGCGGCCGCTGGTGCACGCCGCCGACATCGCCCGCGCCTTCGCGGCCGCGCTGGACGCGCCGCGCGAGGCGGTGCACGACCGGGCGTTCAACGTCGGCAGCGAGGTCAACAACGTGACGGTCGCCGAGATCGCCGCTCAGGTCGCCGAGGCGGTCGACGGGGCGAAGGTGCGGATCACCGGCGAGAGCGGTGCCGACCCGCGCTCGTACCGGGTGGACTTCTCCCGGATCCGCGGCGCGCTGCCCGGCTTCGACTGCGAGTGGACGGTGAAGCGGGGCGCGCTCGAACTGGCCGACGCCTACCGGACGCACGGGCTGACCATGGCCGCGTTCAAGGAGCGCTTCACCCGGCTCGCCGTGCTCCGCGCGGCGTCCGAGGCCGGCACCGTCGACGACACCCTGCGGCGGCGCGGATGACCTCTGTCGGCGAGGAGATGCACGCGCTGGTGGAGCGGATGTACCCGCTGTGCCGGAGCATCACGGGCGACGGGGTGCGCGCCACCCTGGACATCGTCGGCGAGCACGTCCCGCTCACCCGGCACGAGGTGCCGACCGGGACGCAGGTGCTCGACTGGACGGTGCCGCAGGAGTGGAACATCCGTGACGCGTACGTCGCGGACGCCACCGGCGCACGGGTCGTCGACTTCGCCGCGTCGAGTCTGCACGTGCTCGGGTACAGCGTGCCGGTGTCCGCGCGGATGCCGCTGGCCGAGCTGAAGCAGCACCTGCACACCCTGCCGGAGCACCCGACGTGGGTGCCGTACCGGACGAGTTACTACAAGCCGGAGTGGGGGTTCTGTCTGGCCCAGGAGACCCTGGACACGCTCCCGGACGGCGAGTACGAGGTGGTGATCGACTCCACGCTCGCGGACGGGCATCTCAGCTACGCCGAGCACGTGGTCCCCGGTCGGGTCCCCGACGAGGTGCTCGTCTCCTGCCACGTCTGCCACCCGTCGCTGGCCAACGACAACCTGGCCGGGATCGCCGTCGCGACGTTCCTGGCGCGGGAGTTGGCCGAGCGCGAGCCCTACTACACGTACCGGTTCGTGTACGCGCCCGGCACGATCGGGGCGATCACCTGGCTGGCCCGCAACCGGGAGCGGGTGGGGCGGGTGAGGCACGGGCTCGTGCTCGCGTGCGCGGGCGACCCGGGGAACCTCACGTACAAGCGGAGCCGGCGCGGCGACGCGGAGATCGACCGGGTGCTGCGGCACGTGCTGACCGCCTCGGAACGGCCGCACGAGATCAGGGAGTTCACCCCGTACGGCTACGACGAGCGGCAGTACTGCTCGCCCGGCTTCGACCTCGGGGTCGGCTCGCTCACCCGCACCCCGTACGCGGGCTATCCCGAGTACCACACCTCGGCGGACGACCTGGACTTCGTGTCCCCGGCGGCGATGGCGGACACCCTCGCCGTGTGCCGCGAGGCGTTCGCCGTCCTGGACCGCAACCGGCGCTACCTCAATCTCAGCCCGTACGGCGAGCCGCAGTTGGGACGGCGCGGGCTGTACGACGCGCTGGGCGGGCGCAGCGACACCAAGGAGGCCCAGATGGCGATGCTCTGGGTGCTCAACCTCTCCGACGGCGAGCACGATCTGCTCGACGTCGCCGAGCGGTCCGGGCTGCCCTTCGCCACCGTCGCGGACGCGGCCGACGCGCTCGCCGCGGCCGGCCTGCTCAAGGCGTGACGCCGGTGACCGCCGAGAAGGAGGCCGAGGAGGTGCGGGCGACGCCGCGGGCCGGGTCCGCGCGGCGGGCCCTCGTCGGCCGGCTGTCCTGGGGGCTCGCCGACCAGGCGGCCTCCAGCCTGTCCAACTTCGTGGTGGGCGTGTACGTGGCCCGCTCGCTGGGCGTCACCGCGTTCGGCGTGTTCAGCCTGGCCTGGGTGACGTACGGCGTGGTCCTGAACGTCTCCCGGGGCCTGGCCACCGACCCGCTCGTGGTGCGGTTCAGCGCGGTGCCTCAGGCGGCCTGGCGCGGGGCCGTCGCCCGGTCCACCGGCACGGCGCTCGGCGTCGGGGTCATCATCGGCGCGGCCTGCCTGGCCGTCGGGCTCGCGCTCGGCGGCCGGGTGGGGACCGCCTTCGCCTGCCTCGGTGTCGTCATGCCGGGGCTGCTGCTCCAGGACGCCTGGCGGTTCTCGTTCTTCGCCGCGGGAGCGGGCCGCAAGGCGTTCGTCAACGACCTGGTGTGGGGCGCCGCGCTCGTCCCGGCCATGGTCGTCGCCGACCGTGTGGGCGGCGTGGGCGCGTTCGTGGTGGCCTGGGGCGCCTCCGCCGCGGTGGCCGCCGCGTACGGCGTCGTCCAGTCCGGCATCCGGCCCCGGCCCGGCCGGGCCCGCGCCTGGCTGCGCGAGCAGCGCGACCTCGGCTACCGCTACCTCGTCGAGAACGTGAGCCTCAGCGGCGCGAGCCAGCTGCGCGCCTACGGGCTCGGCGTGATCGTCGGCGTCGGCGCGGTCGGCGCGGTGCGCGGCGCCGAACTGCTGCTCGGCCCGTTCCTCGCCGTGCTGATGGGCCTGTCCCTCGTCACGGTCCCCGAGGCGGCGCGGGTGCTGCGCGGTGCCCCGCACCGGCTCGGCCGGTTCTGCCTCCTGCTGGGCGGCGGGCAGGCCGGCGCCGCCCTCCTGTGGGGCGGGGCGCTGCTGCTGATGCCGGACCGGCTCGGCGAACTGGTCCTCGGCCACGTGTGGGAGTCGGCCTCCCCGCTCGTCGTGCCGGTGACCCTCGCCGTCGCCGGCGCGGGCCTCGGCACGGGCGCGGCGGCCGGACTGCGCGCGCTCGGCGCGGCCCGGCGCAGCCTGCGCTGCCAGCTGTTCGCCTCCCTCTGTTACGTCACCGGCGGGCTCGGCGGCGCGGCCGCCGGCGGCACGGTCGGCTCGGCCTGGGGCGTCGCCGCCGCGACGCTGAGCGGCTCGGCCGTGTGGTGGCTGCACCTGCGGTCCGCCCTGCGCGAGCACCACCGGAACCACGAGATCCATGAAGCGAGGACGTCATGACCCCCCACCCCAGGCTGAGCATCGGCCTGCCCGTGTACAACGGCGAGGAGTACCTCGCCGAGTCGTTCGACGCGCTGCTCGGCCAGACCTACGAGGACTTCGAACTGGTCGTCTCCGACAACGCCTCGACCGACGCCACCCAGGAGATCTGCCGCAAGTACGCGGCGCAGGACTCCCGCATCCGCTACCTCCGGCTGCCCCGCAACGTCGGGGCGACCCCCAACCACAACCGGGTGTTCGCCGAGTGCCGCGGCGAACTGTTCAAGTGGGCCTCGCACGACGACCTGTACGGGCGGGACCTGCTGCGGCGGTGTGTGGACGCGCTGGACGAGCGGCCCGACGTGATCCTCGCGCACACCGACCAGGCCGTCGTCGACGCCGACGGCCGGGTCAAGGTGCCGTACGCGTACACGCTCGACACCGGCTCGCCGAGCGCCCCGGACCGTTTCCGCAGTCTGCTGTTCGAGCCGGGCGGCGACGACTTCTACGGGGTGATCCGGGCCGACGTGCTGCGCCGGGTGAAGCCGCTGGACAGCTACCACCACGCGGACCGCACGTTCGTCGCCGAGATCACCCTGCACGGGCGCTTCCACCAGGTGCCGGAGCTGCTGTACTTCCGCCGCGACCATCCCCACCGCGCCGAGCGGGCCAACCCCGGCAAGCGGGCCCGCTGCGTCAATCTGGACCCGCGCCGGGCCGGGCCGCTGCATCCGACGCCGCGGCTGCTCGCCGAGTACCTGTGGGGGTTCGTCGCGGCGATCCGGCGGGCGCCGCTGTCCCCGGCCGACCGGCGGGCCTGCTACGGCCATCTCGCCGACTGGATGAGCAGCCGGGCCAGGCCGGGTGCCGGTGAGCGGGTCGAGGACCGCGCGCCGGTCGACCCCGACCTGCTCACCGTCTCCGTCGACGAGCTGGTCGCCGGGCGCGAGGGCCGGGCCGGGGGGCGGGCGTGACGCCGGTGCGCGTCGGGGTGTTCGGCCTGCTCGGCTCCGGCAACCTCGGCAACGACGGGTCCCTGGAGGCCCTGCTCGGACATCTGCGCGCGGAGCATCCGGGCGCGGTCGTGGACGCGCTGTGCGGGGGGCCCGAGGCGGTCACGGCCCGCTTCGGGATCCCCGCGACGCGGCTGCACTGGTACCGCGGGGAGTACCGGACGGCGTCCCGCGCCGGGGCGATCGTGGGGAAGGGACTCGGCAAGCTCGTCGACGCGTTCCGCACCGCCGCCTGGGTGCGCCGGCACGACGTGGTGATCGTGCCGGGCATGGGCGTCCTGGAGGCCACTCTGCCGCTGCGGCCGTGGGGATTCCCGTACGCGCTGTTCCTGCTGAGCGCGAGCGGGCGGCTGCTCGGCACGAAGGTCGCCTTCGTCAGCGTGGGCGCCGCCCCGATCGGCAATCCGTCGACGCGGACCCTCGTGCGCTGGTCGGCACGGCTCGCCGCCTACCGCTCGTACCGGGACGAGCGGTCCCGGGACGCGCTGCGGGCGATGGGCGTGGACACCGCGCGGGACCGGGTCTACCCGGACCTCGCGTTCGCCCTGCCCGCCCCGGAGCCGAAACCGCCCTCGGATCTGCCGGGGCCGGTCTGCCTCGGCGTCATGGACTTCCACGGCGGGGACGACGACCGCGCGCGGGCCGGCGAGATCCACCGGCGCTATCTCGACGGCACGATCCGCTTCGTGCGCGCGCTGGTCGACGAGGGCCGGCCGGTGCGGCTGCTGACCGGCGACACCTGCGACGCGTCGGTGGTCGCCGCGATCCTCGACGCGGTGGACTCGTCACTGGTCACGGCCGCCGAACCGGCCTCCCTCGCCGACCTGATGGACGAGATGACGGCCGCCGACACGGTGGTCGCGGTCCGCTACCACAACCTGATCTGCGCCCTGAAGACCGGAACACCCGTCCTCGCCGTCAGCTACGCGGCCAAGAGCGAGGCGCTCATGGACCGGATGGGCCTCGGCGCGTACTGCCATCCGGCGCGCGCGGTCGACGCGGACCGGCTGCTCGAACAGTTCCGGGAGCTGGAGAGGAACGCGGCGGACGTGCGGCGCACCATCGCCGAGCGGGGCGAGGCGGCCGCCCGGGACCTGCGCGACCAGTTCGACGCCCTGACCGCGCTGCTGCCCTCACCCACCGGCACCACCACCCCCACATTGCGAGAGGTTCCATGAAAGCGACCGAAGTCCCGGAGATCTCCGGCGCGTTCCTCTTCGAGTCCACCCCCTACGCCGACGAGCGCGGCTTCTTCTGCCGCACCTTCGACGCGGACGTGATCCGCTCGGTGGGCCTCGACCCGCACGCCTTCGTCCAGGACAGCGTGTCCCGTTCGGTGCGGGGCGTGCTGCGCGGGATGCACCTGCGTTCGGGCGCCGGCGAGGCCAAGCTGGTGCGGTGCTCGTCGGGGCGGATCTTCGACGTGGTCGTCGACCTGCGCGAGGACTCCCCGACCTTCCTGGGCCGGGCGTTCTTCGAACTGTCCGGCGAGACACAGACGACGCTGTACATCCCGGCGGGCTGCGCGCACGGCTTCCAGGCGCTCAGCGAGAGCGCCGACACCTCGTACCGGATCGACCGTCCGCACGATCCGTCCGAGGACGTGACGATCGCCTTCGACGACCCCGAACTCGCGATCCCCTGGCCGCTGCCCGCCACGTCGATGTCCCGCCGTGACCGGGAGGCGCCCGGCCTCGCCGAGGTCCTCGAGCAGCGGAAGGAACGGTGACACGGGCCGTGGACGCCGAAGACTTCGAACTGCCCCGCTCGCGCGCGGTGAACGAGCGGCTGCACGCGCTGATCCCCGGGGGCGCGCACACCTACGCCAAGGGCGACGACCAGTACCCCGAGCACCTCGCGCCGGTGATCAGCCACGGCAAGGGCGCGCACGTGTGGGACGTCGACGGGAACCGGTACGTCGAGTACGGGTCCGGGCTGCGCTCGGTGAGCCTCGGGCACGCCCACCCGCGGGTCACCGAGGCGGTGCGCCGTGAACTGGACCGCGGCAGCAACTTCGTCCGGCCGTCCGTGCTGGAGGTGGAGGCCGCCGAGCGGTTCCTCGCGACCGTGCCGACGGCCGAGATGGTGAAGTTCGCCAAGAACGGCTCGGACGTCACCACCGCGGCGGTGCGCCTCGCCCGCGCCGTCACCGGCCGCACCCGCGTGGCGGTCTGCGCCGACCACCCCTTCTTCTCCGTGGACGACTGGTTCATCGCCACGACGCCGATGTCCGCCGGCATCCCGGCCGCGATCACCGACCTGACCGTCTCGTTCCCCTACGGGGACCTGGCCGCTACGGAAGAGGTGCTCGCCCGGTACGCGGGCGACGTCGCCTGCCTGATCCTGGAACCGGCCGGCCATGCCGAGCCGCCGCCCGGCTACCTGGAGGGCCTGCGCGAACTGGCCCACCGGCACGGCTGTCTCCTGGTGTTCGACGAGATGATCACCGGGTTGCGCTGGTCCGAGGCGGGGGCGCAGGGCCTGTACGGGGTCGTGCCCGATCTCTCCACGTTCGGGAAGGCGCTGGGCAACGGGTTCGCGGTGTCGGCGCTCGCCGGGCGGCGGGAGTTCATGGAGCGGGGCGGGCTGCGGGACACGCACGACCGGGTGTTCCTGCTGTCCACGACGCACGGCGCGGAGACGCATGCGCTGGCGGCGGCGATGGCGGTGCTGGACACGTACGTCGAGGAGGGCGTCACGGCCCGGCTGCACGCGCTCGGGGAGCGGCTGGCCTCCGGCGTGCGGGAGGCCGCGGCGAGCCGGGGCGTCGGGGAGCACGTCGTCGTCCGGGGCCGGGCCAGCAACCTGGTGTTCGCCACGCTCGACGAGTACGGGCAGCCGTCCCAGCCCTACCGCACCCTGTTCCTCCGTCAGTTGCTGGCGGGCGGGGTCCTCGCTCCCTCCTTCGTGGTGAGCGGCGCGCTCGACGAGACGGACATCGACCGCACGGTGGAGGTCGTGGCCGACGCGTGCGGGGTCTATCGCAAGGCCCTGGACGCGGGCGACCCCACCCCCTGGCAGGGCGGCCGCCCCGTCAAACCGGTCTTCCGTCGCCGGGCCTGATCGCGGCGGCCGGGACAACTCCCGGGCGCCGGGGCGAAGACACGACCCCGGCGCCCGTCGCCTCCCGCCTTTGCCTGGCCCCTTCTCCCACCCACCCGCCCCCTCCGGGGGCGTCGGCCCGGCGCCCAGCCTCAGGCACGAGTTCCTGTCGTCCCGGACTGCGGCGACGCTGATTCGGCGCCGAGCAGAGCCGCCCCGCCAGGGGCCCGGGGAACTGCGCGAGCAACCACGACGGCGCAGCACCCGGCGACGGCGCTAGACCCGTACGGCGCGGCACTGCAACCCGCCCCCGCCACCGGGCGCTCCAGCGGCCTCGGCCCCGTCAGGGGCGCGGGGAACTGCGCGAGCAACCACGACGGCGCAGCGGTCGGCGACGATGCTCAGCCCCTACGGCGCCGACGCTGTAGTTGAAGCCGACCGATTCGCGCACCCGGCACCTGGGTGCCGCCTTGCCCACCCCGTGCCGCCCCAGGCGGCAGAGTGCCCAAGGCTAGGTCGACGCGACCGGGTACGTACCCGGGGCCTGAATGCTGCCCAAGAGCCAAGGCAGCTGGAGCGCTTGCCCCAAACCAAAGTGCTGCCCATGCAGGGCGGATGGAGTGCGTACCCGGCACTGGAGTTGTGTCAGAGGCTGGGCCCTGAGCGCAGGCGTCCCGCACCAACGGGCTGCGGCGCATCCCAGCCCGGGACGACGGGAACACGTGCCCGAGGCCGGGCGCCGGGCCGACGCCCCCGGAGGGGGCGGGTGGGTGGGAGCAGGGGGCGGGCCAGGGGCCTGCGCCGGCGAGACCCGGCCGGAGGCCGGACAGCCTGGGGTGGGCCAAACCGGCCGGAGGTCAGAGGTGATGGGGGCTGACCGGAGGACGGTGGGGTGAGGGAGGCGGGTGTTGTCAGGGGCGCGGGGAACTGCGCGACCGGCCACGACGAAACGCGCACCCGGCCACCGCCGCCCCTCCCCGCAGGGCCGCCCTACTTCGGGGCCGGGAACGACGCGTCCCGGGAGGCACGGCGTGCGGTCACATCGATGAGGCGGGCCAGCGCGAAGGTGAGCGCCAGCGCCACGCACCAGCCGCCCAGCACATCCGTCGGATAGTGCGCCCCCAGCGCGACCTGCGCCCACCCCATCGCGGCGCCGGCCACGAGCGCCGCACCGAGGACCACCCCCCGTCGCCCGTCGACGACCAGCGCCACCCCGACCGCCAGCGCCGTGAAGAAGGCCGTGTGCCCGCTCGGGTACGACAGGTTGCTGTCCCCGTGAATCGTGCGGCCCACCACATGCTTGAGCAGCGTCGCCATCACGACGGCACCCACCGTCGCGGCGACCATGAAGACCGCCGCCCGCGGGCGCCGCCGCACCAGGCAGCCGACCGCGACGGCACCCACCAGCAGCACGGCCGCCACCGGCTCCCCCAGAGAGTCCAGCGCCAGCGCGACCCCCCGCCACGGCTGCCCCACCGTGTCGTCCGTCGGATCCACGAACCACCGGTCCACCCGCCCCGGCTGCCCGTGCCCGGCGTACAGCACGCCGACCACCGCGACGACCAGCACGGCCACCACCCCGATCGGCACCGACACCCCCCGCAGCGCCGCGGGCAGCAGCGCCCGCTCCTCCACCGCACGGTCCCGCCCGGTCTCCCCCACCGACATGCCCCCTGTCGTGCCGTACCGCTGTCGTGTCCGTCGCCCTGGTCAGGGACGACGGTTCCAGTATCGAGCCCGCTCAGAGCACCCGCATCCAGAGCGCCCGTGCGATCATCATGCCTCGCCGAAGGACTGGAGGAGTGCGTGAACTCGGGTGGGGAACAGGGTGGTTCGTCCGTTTCGGACGAGGAATGGGAGCGCTTCCTCAGGGAGTCCGAGGAGGGCGTGCGCGACGCCCCGCAGGAGCCGTCGGCGCGGGCCCGGATGGTCACCCGCCGTCTCCATGAGGAGGACGCGCAGGACGGCAACGGCAGGGGCTGGCGGACGTACAGCCCGGCCCGCCCCCGACGGCGCACCGGCTGGTACGTCGCCGGGATCCTCGCGGCGCTCGCCGTGGTGCTCTGGGTCCTGGCCCCGGACCGGGTGACGCACCTGTTCGGCGCGGGAGGCGCGGGAAGCGCGCCGGACGCCACCCCGCTCGGCGCGGAGACGGCGCCCCCGACGGGCCCGCCGCCCTCGACCGGAACCCTCCGCGGCACGCGCGCCGAACCGTTCCGCGGTTCGCCCGCCGCCCGCTGGGCCGACGGCGCGGCCGGCATCTCGGTGCCCGCGCCCCGCGCGACGGCTTGGATGGACGAGGCGCAGGTCGCGAAGGCCCTGGACCGCAGCCGTGACTTCCTCGTCGCCTCCAGCCTCGACCGAGAGGTCCTGCGCGGCGCACGCCCGAGCGAGGCCATCGCGTACATCAATCCGAAGCAGCCGCGGGAGCAGGAGTTCATCGAGACGTCCCTGCGCTCCCCCAGCGAGAAGTACGACCCGCTGGTGCTGTTCAGCCGCTTCGACCCCGACAGGACGTCGCTGGTCGGGGACGTGGTCAAAGTCCGCGGCCGGCTCTCGTACGAGGAGGGGCCGGGCCCGCACCACGCGCTGCGGGTGACCACGGACGTGACGTACGTGTACCCGGTCGTGGCCGCGGCCGGCGACCCGGACGAGGTCACCCGGGTCATCGTGCGGCGCCAGGTGGTCATGGACTGGCAGAACCCGGAGAAGGTCGTCACGAAGGCCGGCACCTTCTCCGTGCACAGCAACATGATCCACACCACGAACGCGGGCTGCCGCACTCACAACGGCTTCCTCACCCCGACGTTCGACGGGCCCGGGGCGTCGGACGGGCCGACCGCGGACCCGTACGACCGCAGCGCGCCGGTGGTCTCCCCCGAGCGCGACGGCGAGTGCGGCACCGCCACCCGCTCCTAGCCCCGGCCCCTACCCCGTGCGCGCGTCCTCGTTCTCGAAGGCGCGCAGCAGATCGGCGGCGACGCTCACCGCGATCGTCGCCGGTTCCTTGCCGGTGATCTCGGTCAGCCCGATCGGGGTCTTGATGCGGGCGATGACCTCGTCGTCGTGCCCGCCCTCGTCGGCGAGACGGCGGCGGAAGCGGGTCCACTTGGCGGCCGAGCCGATCAGCCCGATCGAGCCGAGGTGACCGGTGCGCAGGGCGGCGTCGCACAGCGCGGCGTCCTCGGCGTGGTCGTGCGTCATGATCAGGACGTGTGTGCCGTGCGGCAGTCCGTCCAGGACCTCCTCGGGCAGCAGCGGCGTGTGGTGGGTGTGGACCTGGGCGACCGCGTCGGAGGTGAGCACGGCGAGCCGTTCCCCGGTGAGGAGTTCGGCCCGGCTGTCGACGAGGTGGAGGTCCAGGTCCTGGCGGGCCAGGATCCTGGCCAGTTCGAAGCCGACATGGCCGACGCCGAAGACGGCCACGGCCCGCACCACGGGCAGCGGTTCGAGAAGGACCTGCACGGTGCCGCCGCAGCACTGGACGCCGTGCCGGTTGGTGACCTTGTCGTTCAGGGCGAAGTCGATCAGTTCGGGCGCGGTCGCGGCCCCGGCGATCATCTCCCGGGCCCGGTCGATGGAGACGGCCTCGACGTTGCCGCCGCCGATCGACCCCCAGGTGACGCCGGCGCCCACGACGAGCTTCGCGCCGGCGTCGCGCGGGGCGTGACCGCGCACGGCCGTGACGGTCACGAGCACGCCGGGCTCCCGGCGTGCCCGCAGCCGCGCGACCGCGGCGATCCAGGCCGTGTCAGGCACCGACCGGCGCTTCCGTCTCGGCCCGGCCGGCCCGGTCGGCCCGGGGCGCACTCGCGCGGGCCGCCTCGATCGCCCAGAACACGGCCTCCGGCGTGGCGGGCGAGGCCAGTTCGACAGGCGTGCCGGGCGGACCGAACGCGGCGGCCGCCTCACGCAGCGCCTCCCGCACCGAGAACGCGAGCATCAGCGGCGGCTCGCCGACCGCCTTGGAGCCGTAGACGGCGCCCTCCTCGGTCGCGTTCTCCAGCAGCTCCACGTGGAACTCCTCGGGCATCTCGGAGAAGCTCGGCAGCTTGTAGGTGCTGGCGGCCTGGGTCTGGAGCCGGCCCCGGTGCGGCCCGTCGCCGGCGTCCCAGCGCAGGTCCTCGAGGGTCAGCCAGCCGGCGCCCTGCACGAAGCCGCCCTCGACCTGCCCGATGTCGATCATCGGCGAGAGGCTGTCGCCGACGTCGTGCACGATGTCGACGCGCCGCACGCGGTACGCGCCGGTGAAGCCGTCGACCTCCACCTCGGCGGCGGCCGCGCCGTGCGAGAAGTACTTGAACGGCGAGCCGTGGAACGACTTCGCGTCCCAGTGCAGGCCCTCGGTGCGGTAGAAGCCGGCGGCCGACAGCTGCACCCGCTGGAGGTACGCGGTGCGCACGAGGTCGTCCCAGGCGAGCTCGCGGTCGCTGCCGAGGGCGCGGGCGACGCCCTCGACGACGCGGACGTCGGCGGCGGGCGCGCCGAGCTGGGTGCCGGCCACCTGGAGGAGGCGTTCGCGCAGCTGCTCGCAGGCGTTCTTGACGGCGGCGCCGTTGAGGTCGGCGCCGGCGCTGGCGGCGGTGGCCGAGGTGTTGGGCACCTTGTCGGTGCGGGTGGGGGCGAGCCGGACCTTGTGCAGCGGGATGCCGAGGGTGGTCGCGGCCACCTGGAGCATCTTGGTGTGCAGGCCCTGGCCCATCTCGGTGCCGCCGTGGTTGATCAGGACGGAGCCGTCCTTGTAGATCAGCACGAGGGCGCCGCCCTGGTTGAAGGCGGTGAGGTTGAAGGAGATGCCGAACTTGATCCCGGTGACGGCGAGGGCCCGCTTGGTGTGCGGGTGCGCGGCGTTGAACGCCTCGATCTCGCGCCGCCGTTCGGCGACGGCGCCGTTCTCCCGCACCTTGTCCCAGACGGCGCCGATCCGTTCGGGCTGGGTGAGCGGCTGCCCGTAGGGGGTGGTGTGGCCGCGCCGGTAGAAGTTGCGTTCGCGCAGCTCCATCGGGTCGAGGCCGAGCAGCGGCGCGCACCGGCCCATGATGTCCTCGATGACGAGCATGCCCTGGGGTCCGCCGAAGCCGCGGAAGGCGGTGTTGGAGACCTTGTGGGTACGGGCGATGCGGCCGGTGACGCGGGCGTTGGGGATCCAGTACGTGTTGTCGATGTGGCACAGGGCGCGGGCGACGACCGGCTCGGACAGGTCGAGGCTCCAGCCGCCGTCCGCGGTGAGGCCCGCGTCCAGGGCCTGGATGCGGCCCTCGGCGTCGAAGCCGATGCGCCAGCGGGCGTGGAAGCCGTGCCGCTTGCCGGACATGGTCAGGTCCTGGGTGCGGGTCAGGCGCAGCCGGACGGGGCGGCCGGTGAGCTTCGCGCCGAGCGCGGCGACGGCCGCGAAGCCGTGCGGCTGCATCTCCTTGCCGCCGAAGCCGCCGCCCATGCGCAGGCACTGCACGGTCACCTCGTGGCTGCTGAGCCCGAGGACGTGCGCGACGATCTCCTGGGTCTCCGAGGGGTGCTGGGTGCTGCTCTGCACGAAGACCTGGCCGGCCTCGTCGATCTGGGCGAGCGCGGCGTGGGTCTCCAGGTAGAAGTGCTCCTGGTCGGAGAACTGGAACTCGCCGCTGAACACGTGGGCGGAGTCGGCGAATCCGGCGTCGATGTCGCCGGTCTCCATGACGGGCCGGGCGCCGTGGAAGCTGTCGGCGGCGATCGCCTCCTCCAGCGTGATCACGGAGGGCAGTTCGTCGAGGTGGGCCTCGACGGCCTCGGCGCCGAGCCGGGCCGCTTCCAGGGTCTCGCCGAGCACCCAGGCGACGGCGTGGCCGTGGAACATGACCTCGTCGGGGAAGAGCGGCTCGTCGTGCTTCATTCCGGCGTCGTTGACGCCGGGCACGTCGGCCCCGGTCAGGACGCGGACCACGCCGGGCACGGCGAGCGCGGGCTCGGTGCGCAGGGCGGTGATCCGGCCGTGGGCGTGCATCACCTGGACGGGGTGGGCGTGCAGCACGTCCTTGGTGCGGGCGACGAGGTCGTCGGTGTAGAGGGCGGTGCCGGTGACGTGCTGGACGGCGCTCTCGTGCGGCATCGACTGCCCGACGACGGCCTTCTCCGGGCGCTCGGACAACTGGCTCATGCCGACACCTCCGCGGTGGTCTGTGCGTACAGCTTCTTCAGGCTCTGGCCGAGCATCGCGGAGCGGTAGAGGGCGCTGGCCCGGTGGTCGCTCATCGGGGTGCCCTCGCCGCGCAGCACGCGGGCGGCGGCCTCGACGGTCGCTTCCGTCCAGGGCTCGCCCTCCAGGGCGGCCTCGGTGGCGAGCGCCCTGATCGGGGTGGCGGCCACACCGCCGAGGCCGATGCGGGCCTTGCGCACGGTGCCGTCCCGGACGTCGAGCGCGAAGGCGACGGCCACGCTGGAGATGTCGTCGAAGCGCCGCTTGGCGATCTTGTGGAAGGCGGTGACGGGCGACAGCGGCAGCGGCACGCGCACGGCGCGGATCAGCTCGCCGGGGCGGCGCACGCTCTGCCGGTAGCCGGTGAAGTACTCGGCGAGCGGCACGACGCGCTCGCCGTCGGCGCCGGCGAGGACGACCGACGCCTCCAGGGCGAGCAGCGCGGGCGGGCTGTCGCCGATGGGCGAGCCGGTGCCGAGGTTGCCGCCGAGGGTGGCGCCGTTGCGGATGAGGCGCGACGCGAACTGCGGGAACAGGTCGGCGAGGAGCGGCACGGAGCCGTCGAGCCCGCGCTCGATCTCGCTGAGGGTGAGGGCGGCGCCGATCTCGACGTGCCCTGACCCGGTGCGCAGTTCCCGCAGTTCGGGCAGCCGGTCGACGGCGATCACGTAATCGGCCCTGCGGGAGCGGATGTTGACCTCGACGCCCCAGTCGGTGGATCCCGCGACGACCGTCGCGTCGGGCCGTTCGCGCAGCAGCCGCAGCGTGTCGGCCAGCGTGTCCTTCCGTACGAACGTCCGCTCGCCCTGCGTGTAGGAGGTGGCGACGGGGGCGGGCGGCGCCTCGTCGCGGCGGCGGGCCAGGGTGTCGTCCTCGCCCGGCGCGCCGACGGCGAACGCGGCGTCGCGGATGGGCCGGTAGCCGGTGCAGCGGCACAGGTTGCCGCTCAGGGCGTGCAGGTCGAAGCCGTTCGGCCCGTGCTCGGCGTCGGTGTCCCCGGCGGGGTGGGCGCAGCGGTCGGGCCGGTAGTACTCGGCGGCCATGCTGCACACGAACCCGGGGGTGCAGTATCCGCACTGGGAGCCGCCGCGGACCGCCATCTCCTCCTGCACCGGGTGGAGTTCGCCGTCGGCCGCGCCCGCGGCGAGGCCTTCCGCGGTGACGATCTCCTGGCCGTCGAGCGCGGCGGCCGGGATCAGGCAGGCGTTGACGGCGACCCAGTCGGTGGGCCGGTCGGTGCCGGGGCGGGCCACGAGCACGGAGCAGGCGCCGCATTCTCCTTCGGCGCAGCCCTCCTTGGTGCCGGTGAGGCCGCGCTCGCGCAGCAGGTCGAGGGCGGTGGTGTGGGGCGGGGCCGGTGCGAGCGGGATGTCGGCCCCGTTGACCGTGAGTTGAACGTGGTTCGCCAAGGTCCAGGCAGCTTTCTGTGTGCGCGCCGGATGTCAGGGAAGGGCGCGGGAGGGCACGCGGGTGCGGCGTGCCGAAAGGCGGTGGAGACGGGAGACCCGGAAGGAGTGAGGGGGTGGGGTGGGACCGCGAGGGGCACCCCGGGAGGCCGGAAGGGCGGTCAGCAGCCGTGCGCGATGCGGCCCGGCGCCCAGGCGGTGCGCTGGGCGAGACGACCGAGATCGGAGCAGGTGTTCATCCGCCGGTCGCCTCCCTTCGTCCTGCCGCGCGTTCGCCGCGCGCGTTCCGTCACGCGCGGGCCGATGGCACCCGGACGCTAATCGCTCGGGCCGCGAGGGGTCAAGACCCCTCCGCACTTCGGACACACGCGCGCGCTAGCACCGCTCTCACCTGCGCACAAGAGCCGATCGGCCGACAACCCTGTCCCCCGCCCGGCCGCTCCCCCGTCGCTCCGGTGGCTCAAAGATGGCCGGTTAGAGGCGTGCAGGACAACCAGGTCTGCCGGTTCCGCCCGGGCGAGCCGCGGGTGGTCCCGGCGTCAACCCGCTGTCGTGGCCGATGCCGTGAGCGTTCAGGGACGCGGGCGGGGTCGCGGCGGGCGGCGAACGAGTTCGAAGGGCCATCCCCATGACTAACCCACAAGTGGCTGACGTTCCCTGTCACCCGGTGGATGAGAAACTCCCCGCACGAAAGCTCATTCCGTCGGCGCTCCAGCACATCGCCGCGATGTACTCCGGGGTGGTCGCCGCGCCTCTCGTGATCGGCCCGACGGTCGGTCTCAGTGCGGGCAACCAGGTGCTGCTCATCTCGGTGAGCCTGTTCATCGCCGGTCTGTGCACGCTCACCCAGACGCTCGGCGTCGGCAAGGTCCTCGGCAACCGGCTGCCGTTCGTGAACGCCGCCGCGTCCGGCGGCATCGCGCCGCTCCTCGCGATCGGCCAGAACACGGCCAAGGGGCACGAACTCCAGACGATGCTCGGCTCGCTGCTCGTGGCCGGTGCCGTGTGTCTGGTCATCGGCCCGTTCTTCGGCAAGCTGATGCGCTTCTTCCCGCACCTGGTGACCGGCGTCGTCATCACCCTCATCGGCGTCTCGCTGATGCCGGTGCCGGTGCGCTGGGCGCAGGGCGGGGCGGGCGCCGAGAACTTCGGCTCCACGTCCAACCTGGCGCTCGCCGCGTTCACCCTCGTCATCATCGTGGCCATGCAGCGCCTGTTCACCGGGTTCCTGCGGCAGATCTCGCTGATCCTCGGAATGGTGATCGGCACGCTCGCCGCGGTGCCGTTCGGGATGCTGAACACGAAGACGTTCGAGTCCGCGCCGCTGGTCTCGATCCCGACGCCTTTCCACTTCGGCATGCCGGAGTTCCAGATCGCCGGGATCATCTCGATGACGATCATGATGCTGGTCCTGATGACGGAGAGCGCCGCCGGCATGCTCGCCGTCGGCGAGATCTGCGACCGTCCCGTCGACGGCCGCACGATCAGCAGCGGGCTGCGCATCGACGGCCTCGGCACGATGATCGGCTCGCTCTTCGGCGGCTTCGCCATCAGCGCGTTCGCCCAGAACATCGGCGTCGTCTCGCTCACGAAGGTGCGCAGCCGGTTCGTCGTCGCCACGGCCGGCGCCGTCCTGCTCGTCCTCGGTGTCTTCCCGGTGCTCGGCGCGGTCGTCTCGCTCGTCCCGATGCCGGTGCTCGGCGGCGCGGGCCTGGTGCTGTTCGGCACCATCGCGATCAGCGGCGTGCGGACCCTGTCCCGCGCCCACCTCGACGAGGGCGCCAACATCGTGATCGCCGCGGTCTCCCTCGGCGTCGGCCTCATCCCGCTCGCGGCCCCCGAGGTCGTCGCGAACGGCAAGGTCGTGCAGCCGGGCATCTACCACGCGTTCCCGGACTGGGCGCAGACGATTCTCGGCACGGGCATCTGCGCCGGCGCGATCACGGCGGTGCTCCTCAACATCGCCTTCAACCACCTCGGCAAGAAGAAGCCGCAGCAGCGGCCGGAGCCCGAGGCGCGGCCCGCAAAGCCCACCGCGCCCGCCGAGCCCGTACCGGCCGGCGACCCGGTGGCCGGCCAGAGCTGAGCGGCCAAGGGGGGAGGGACGGACGCGGCACGGAACGCCGCGCCCGCCCCTGAGCGTCCTCGGCACCTGAACACCGCGCGCCCCCGACCACGGCGCGCCGAAGGCCCCCGTCGCCCCCGTCGGGGCGGCCCGGGGCGTCACCCCCTTCCCCCCCCCGCCGGCGCGGGGGGCCCCCCCGGGGGGTAACCCGCCGGCCCCGCCCGCCCCCATTGTCGACCCCCCCCGCAACCCGCGACTCGAGGACCCCGAACTGCTCGGCGACCACCAGCGGCTGATGGTTGGGCAGCATC
>NZ_JBHYTK010000042.1:0-52502 GCF_042749255.1 Streptomyces sp. NPDC059524
GTGCTCTCGGTGTGCCGGGCGCAGGCCCTCGTAGCGGAGCTACTTGGGTCTTCGCCCGGTGCGGCGAGAGTACGTGCCAGGCGCCGTGGAGCAGGCGGGAGTTTGAAGACACGGCCTAGTCCTGCTGTGCCAGCCGGGCCGGGAAGCCTCCGGTGGCCACCGGGCCCCAGCGCTCCGGCGTGACCCGGATGAGGGACTTCCCCTGCTTCACCATGGCGGCCCGGTACTCGTCCCAGTCCGGGTGCTCGCCCGAGATGTTCCGGAAGTACTCCACGAGCGGCTCGACGGACTCGGGTGCGTCGATCACCTCCGCCGTGCCGTCGATCTGCACCCAGGGCCCGTTCCAGTCGTCGCTCAGCACGACGACGCTGACCCGCGGATTCCGCTTCGCGTTACGGGTCTTGGCCCGCTCGGGATAGGTGGACACGACGATCCGCCTCGAGTCGTCGACCCCACAGGTCAGCGGGGAGGCCTGCGGGCTGCCGTCGGCGCGGGCGGTGATGAGCAGGGCCCGGTGCCGGGGCCGCACGAAGTCGAGCAGCTCGTCGCGGCTGACCCGGTCATTGGACGCGATGTTCGAAGCCATACGGCCACCGTATGACCTGGAGGGCGCTCGAACCCCGGCGCACGCCCGACCGCGAGCGAGGGGGCGCGGGGCCGACAGGGAAGGGCCCGGATCAGGCGGCGGGGAGGGTGTCGCCCTGGACGGCCTGGATGTCGAGTTCGACCTTCAGGGTCGCACCGATGGCCGCGATGCCGGCCTGCACGACCTGGTTGTAGTTCATGGCGAAGTCCTCCCGCTTGAGCTCGGCGGTCGCCTTGAACGCGGCCCGGGTGCCACCCCACGGATCGGCCCCGGTACCGAGATAGCTGAGCTCCAGGTCGACCGGCCGCGAGACCCCGCGCATGGTCAGCTCCCCGTGCACGGTCCAGCGATCGGTCCCGGCGGGCTCCAGCCCCGTCGACCGGTACGTGATCTCCGGGTACGCCTCGACGTCCAGGAAGTCCGGCGACTTGAGGTGACCGTCCCGCATGCCGTTGCCGGTGTCGATGGACGCGGCCTTGATGACGGCCTCGACCCGCGACTTCTCGACGTCCTGCGCGATCTCGACGCGCGCGCCGAAGTCCGTGAACCGCCCGTGCACGGACGTGATCCCGAGGTGCTGCGCGGTCGCCGCGACCGTGGAGTGCGCGGGGTCGACGGTCCACGGGCCGGGCGGCGGCAGCTCGGCGCCGCCCTGCCGGGCCAGGACGACGGTGCCGACCTCGGCCCGCCCCGTGGCCGTCACCAGCGCGGTGGAGGCGGCCGGCGCGTACCCCACGGCGGTGACGATCACGGTGTACGGGCCGGGCGTCAGCGGGCTCGCGTCGTGCACGGCGCCCTCGTCGTCGGCCTCGGCCCGCAGCACCTGCGCACCGGTCATGTCGGTCACGGTGACGACGGCGTGCGGCAGAGCCCACCCGTCCCGCGTACGGATCCGCGCACTGAGTCCCATCGTTCACATCTCCTAGCTCAAGCTCACGTTCTCGCCTCCGTGCGGGAGTCGGTCGTCTCCCGCACGGGAAAGGGCCCCGGACCGTGGCGTCTCCGGCCGTCCCCTGCCGTTCAACGACGCCGCACCGTCCGGGGCCCCTTTCCCACATCCGGGCCGGCACGGCGCGCGTCTCCGCTCGAAGCGCGCGCCGGCCTTCAGGTGGCCCGGGGTCTCGCTACTCGCCCGGGTGGGCGAGTTCGATGTCGTGGCCGTCGACGCCACTGCCCTGCACCGAGAGGTGCGTGGCCACCGGCGGGTACCCGGTCGCGATGACCGTGTAGTCGCCGCCGTCCAGGTCGGTGAAGGCGTACGCGCCGTCCTCACCGGTGGTCGAGGTCGCGACCACGTTGCCCGCGGCGTCGATCAGCGTGACCCGGGCGTCGTTCAGCGTCCGGCCCCCGGCGCGCACCGTGCCCTGCACCTGCGAGCCGGAGTTCAGCTCGATCTCGACCCGGGTGACGCCCGTGCCTCCGACCTCGACGGGCAGCGCCATCGGACGGTGGCCCGCGGCGTTCACCGCGACGGTCACCGTGCCGGGCACCAGCTCGGCGAAGGTGAACTCGCCCTCCTGGCCGGACAGTCCGGTGGCGAGCACGTCACCGCGCACGTCCGTGACGATGACCATGGCGCCGGTGACCGGGGCCTTGGTCTCGGCCGCCTTGACGACACCGCTGAGACCGCTGGTGCCGCTGAGGAGGATGTCGTACGTGACGGGCTCCTCGCCGACGACCACCGTGGAGGCCTGCGGCTGGTAGCCGTCGGCCGAGGCGATCAGCACGTACGAACCGGCGCCGGGGGCGTCGACCGCGTAGGCACCGTCGCCCTGGGCGACCGCGCGGCCCAGCTGCCGTCCGCCGAGGGAGATCAGCGTGACCGCGGCGCGGGCGACCGGGGCGGACTCGGCGCCGCGGACGAAACCGCGGACCGGGGTGCCGCCGCCCGTCGCACCGGCGGCCTGCGCCGGAGCGTCACCGGCGACCGAGGCCACCGCGGCGAGCTGCTGCGTCTGCGTGTCGGCGACGGGAGCGGAGGAGGCGGCGACCAGGCTGGGCACCTTCTCCTCGGCGGCCGGGGCGACCGGGGCGGAAGCCGCGGCGGCGGGGGCCGGGGCGGACTCGCCCTGGGCGGCCTGCTCGAGGGCACCGGACGTACGCAGCGGAACCTCCTTGATGAAGAGCGTCACGATGAACGCCAGCAGGGCGATCGGGGCGACGTACAGGAAGATGTCGGCGATGCCGTGCCCGTACGCGCTCTCCAGCCAGTTGCGGACCGGGGCGGGCAGCAGGTCCATGTCCGGGATCTGACCGGAACCGGCGGCCTTGCCGGCCGCGGCCTGCGCCTGCGGGTCGAGCTGGCCGATGGTGTCCTTCGCGTAGTGCGAGATACGCGTGGTCATCACGGAGCCGAGCGCGGAGACGCCGATCGCGCCACCGAGGGACCGGAAGAAGGTCACGACGGAGGAGGCGGAACCGAGGTCCTGGGGGGCGACCTGGTTCTGGGTGCAGAGCACGAGGTTCTGCATCATCATGCCGACGCCGAGGCCCATCAGCGCCATGAAGATGGCGAGGTGCCAGTACGGGGTGTCGTAGCGCATCGTGCCGAGCAGGCCGAGACCCGCGGTCAGCAGGACGCCGCCGGAGACCAGCCACGCCTTCCACTTGCCGGTCTTGGTGATGACCTGGCCGGACACGGTGGAGGAGACGAACAGACCCGCGATCATCGGGATCGTCATGACGCCGGACATCGTCGGCGACTTGTCCCGGGCGAGCTGGAAGTACTGCGAGAAGAACACGGTGCCGGCGAACATCGCGACACCCACGAGCAGCGAGGCCAGCGAGGCCAGCGTGATCGTGCGGTTCTTGAACAGGCGCAGCGGGATGATCGGCTCGCTGGCCTTGGACTCGACGAACAGGAAGACCAGCGCCAGGACGAGCGCGCCGCCGACCATCGAGTAGGTCTGCCACGACAGCCAGTCGTACTTGTCGTCGGCGAAGGTGACCCAGACGAGCAGCAGGCAGACGGCCGCGGTGACGAAGAAGGCGCCGGCCCAGTCGACCTTGACCTTCCGCTTGACCACCGGGAGGTGCAGCGTCTTCTGCAGCACGAACAGCGCGATCAGCGCGAAGGGCACACCGACGTACAGGCACCAGCGCCAGCCGAGCCACGAGGTGTCGGTGATGACGCCGCCGAGCAGCGGACCGCCGACGGTCGCGACGGCGAAGGTGGCGCCCAGGTAGCCGGAGTAACGGCCACGCTCACGCGGGGAGATCATCGCGGCCATGATGATCTGCGCCAGGGCGGACAGACCGCCGGCGCCGATGCCCTGGATGGCGCGGGCGCTGATCAGCATCCCCGGGTTCTGCGCGAGACCGGCGATGACGGAGCCCACGACGTAGACGACGAGGGCTATCTGGACGAGGGCCTTCTTGCTGACGAGGTCGGCCATCTTGCCCCACAGGGGCGTGGTGGCGGTCATAGCGAGCAGCGAGGCGGTGACGACCCAGGTGTAGGCGGACTGGCCGCCGCCCAGGTCGCCGATGATCTCCGGCAGCGCGTTGGAGACGATCGTCGAGGAGATGATGGCGGCGAACATGCCGAGCAGCAGCCCGGACAGCGCCTCCATGATCTGACGGTGCGTCATCGGAGCGCCGGAGTCGGGGGCGGCGCCTCCGTGCTTGGCATGGCTGCCCCGCACACCGGCCGGTGTGGATGTTGCCATGGGATTCCTTTTCTTACGTCTATGCGGGTGTACGGGTGGGGGACTGCGCCGGGACGGCGTCGGCGGCCGGGACGTGGGCTCGTGCGGAGCCCGTGGTCCGGCAGTCGCCGAAGCTGTCGCGCAGCCGGGTCATGAGGGTGATCAACTGGTCGACCTCGTCGTCGGACCAGTCGCTCAGCCGGTCGGCGAGCAGCTGAGTGGTGCGCTCGTTGAGCACTTCCAGCTGCTTCGAGCCCATGTCGGTGAGGCTGAGGATGCGCGAGCGCTTGTCGGCCGGGTCGGCGTTCCGCTCGATCCAGCCGCGGTCGGCGGCGTGCGCGACGTGCCGGCTGGCGACCGACACGTCGACGGCGAGCAGCTCGGCCATGCGGCTCATCCGCATGGCGCCGTAGCGCGAGAGCAGGGTGAGCACGGCGGCGGTGCCGGCCGGGCAGTCGTGCGGCAGGATGCGCGCCATGTCCCGCTTGACGGCGCCGAAGGCGCTGAACTGTCGCGTGAGCTCGTCGTAACGACGCTGTGCGGCCACAGCTGCTCCTCCTGACCAAAACCTTATTCGTTGCTTAGGGCAACCATAGAAGCAGTTGGTTGCCGCAGGCAAACGAAATGGGGGTGCGGAAGCCTAAAATCACGGCAAAGGGGAAGTGTGAAGGGGTAAAGCTGCAGCTCAAGTGGCGTTTGTGCAGGCTGTGGCGCCTGTCGCGCCGATTCGCTAGGGTCCTGCCCCATGGCACACAACCCCCAGGGCCCGGGCCCCGAAGGCAACTACGACCCGGCGGGCAGCACCCAGATGTTCCGCGCATTCGTCGACGAGCAGCCCCAGGGCGCGGCCCGGCAGGCGGCCCCGGCGAAGTCCGGCCCCGGTGCGGGCCTGATCATCGGCATCGTGGTCGCCGTCGCGGTGATCGCGGCGGTCGCGTGGCTGGCGCTCGGCTAGTGCCGGCTGCGTGAGCTCCGGTTCCCGGGGCTCAGCCGGCGTCCACGGTGACGTCGCGCGTCTCCAGGTGCATGCCCAGCGGTACGCGCCAGGAGTCGACGCACACCTTCCACGTCTTCTCCTTCTTCTCCCCGGCCTCGATCGGCACGGGGAGCTTCTCCGTGTTCTCGATCGTGGCCCAGTCGACCCCGAGCGCGCCGATGATGTGCGTCTCGAAGGTCACAGTGCCCGAACGGACCGCGCTGCCGCCGGAGTTGAGCAGCGTCAGGGTGACGTCCTGGCACCAGCGCCGGTCGGTGTCGTCGAGTTCGGGATCGCCGACGAGCTTGAGCAGCGCGGGGCCGCCAGTGGACGGCTCGTCCGAGGGATCCGGCGTCGGCGTACCGGGCGCGCCCGGGCTCGTACCCGTACCGCTGCCCGTACCTGATCCTGTACCCGTGCCGCTGCCGGAACCCGAGCCCGATCCGGAGCCTGTGCCACCGGCCCCCGGAGTGTGCGCGCCCGGCGATGCCGAGCCTTCGCCGCCCGCCGCGCCGCCTCCGTCCGGGGCGCCCGGCGCTGCCGGTCCGCCGTCCCCGGAGCCGCCCGAACCGCCGCCGGACGCGGATCCGGCGGAGCCGTCCGCGTCCCGGGCCGCGCCGGACGGGCCGGGTGGGTCCAGCGGGACCAGTTCGACCTTGCCGCGGGGAGCCGTGCCGCGGACCGAGGCGCCGGCGGGGCCGCCCGCCGCGCCCACCGCCACATAGCCGGCCCGTGGAGCGTCACCGCCGAGTGTGAACGCGGCGGTTCCTCCCAGGCAGACGGCGGCGACCGAAGCAGCCGCCACAGTCGCCCCTCTACGACCTCGCACCCATGCGCGCACCATCGCGCCAGTGTGTCTGACGGGTCGTCAATTAGGAACCCCGCGACGGGAATCCCGGCGCGGGGCCGCGGGGTCAGTCGGCGATCAGGCCTTCCCTGAGCTGGGCGAGCGTGCGGGTGAGCAGCCGGGAGACGTGCATCTGCGAGATGCCGACCTCCTCGCCGATCTGGGACTGCGTCATGTTCCCGAAGAAGCGGAGCATGATGATGCGGCGCTCGCGCGGCGGCAGCTTGGCCAGCAGCGGCTTGAGCGACTCCCGGTACTCGACGCCCTCCAGGGCCGTGTCCTCGTACCCGAGGCGGTCGGCGAGGGAGCCCTCGCCGCCGTCGTCCTCGGGGGCCGGCGAGTCGAGGGAGGACGCCGTGTACGCGTTCCCCACCGCCAGGCCGTCGACGACGTCCTCCTCGGAGACGCCGAGCACGGCGGCGAGCTCCGGGACGGTCGGCGAGCGGTCCAGCTTCTGGGAGAGCTCGTCGCTCGCCTTCGTCAGCGCGAGCCGCAGCTCCTGGAGCCGGCGCGGCACCCGCACCGACCAGGAGGTGTCCCGGAAGAAGCGCTTGATCTCGCCGACCACGGTCGGCATCGCGAAGGTCGGGAACTCCACGCCCCGCTCGCAGTCGAAGCGGTCGATCGCCTTGATCAGGCCGATCGTGCCGACCTGGACGATGTCCTCCATCGGCTCGTTGCGGCTGCGGAAGCGGGCCGCCGCGTAGCGCACCAGCGGCAGGTTCAGCTCGATGAGGGTGTCGCGCACGTAACCCCGCTCGGGGCTGTGCTCGTCGAGGGTGGCCAGGCGCAGGAACAGGGAGCGGGACAGGGTGCGGGTGTCGAGGGGCCCCGACGCCTCAGGGCTCTCCGGAGCCTGGGCCGGCACGGCGGCCGGGGCAGGAGCGGGCGGAGTGTCGATCAGCGCGGCGGTCGCGGACTCGCTCAGGTCGCCGGACGCGACGGACGCGTCGGGCGTGAGCGTGAGCACCTTCGAGCTGCCCTGGTCTGCGGACATGCCACCCCCTTGAGGTCGCGGACGGTCGCGGCGGGCGCTCCCGTCATTTAGGAGCGCAGCCTCCACCTGAATACCGGAGGGGAGGCCGCGCCAAACGCGGTTCCAGCAGAATGTCACATGTCGGCAACGCGCTGTAGTGACATGTCGACATGGATGGGGCGAAAACGCGCTGATAACAGGGGGTGTGGCCGAAGTTGGAGGGGTTTCTGTCGAGAAATCTCCGCCGAAGCGGTCTACCCGATTCAGCTATGCGTCGATCCTGTTTGCGGATCGAAGTCGCGCAAAACTACGCGCGAGGAGCCTTGACACATGCATCTGCGAGACACCGAGTTCGGCGCTGATCTGAGACTGCGTCAAGTTCGAGTAGTAGCGCAGGAGAAGGATCCGCTGCTCGCGCTCGGGGAGCTGGACGAGGAGGTGCCGGACGAGGTCGCGGTGTTCCACGCCGTCGAGTTCGGGGTCCTCGTAGCCGAGCCGGTCGAGCAGCCCGGGCATCCCGTCGCCCTCCTGTGCGGCCTCCAGCGAGGTCGCGTGGTACGAGCGTCCGGCCTCGATGCAGGCGAGCACCTCGTCCTCGCCGATGCGCAGGCGCTCGGCGATCTCGCCGGTCGTGGGCGAGCGCCCGAAGGCGGTGGTGAGGTCCTCGGTGGCGCTGGTGACCTGCACCCACAGTTCGTGCAGGCGCCGGGGCACGTGCACGGTCCGCACGTTGTCGCGGAAGTAGCGCTTGATCTCGCCGACGACGGTCGGCATCGCGAAGGTGGGGAACTGGACGCCCCGGTCCGGGTCGAACCGGTCGATGGCGTTGATGAGCCCGATCGTGCCGACCTGGACGACGTCCTCCATCGGCTCGTTGCGGCTGCGGAAGCGGGCCGCCGCGTACCGCACGAGCGGCAGGTTCGCCTCGACGAGCGCCGAGCGCACGCGGGTGTGCTCGGGGCTGCCCGGCGGCAGGTCCTTGAGTTCGGCGAACAGCACCTGGGTGAGCGCTCGGGTGTCGGCCCCGCGGGTCTTCGCGGTCGGTGCTTGCGGCGCCTGAGGCGCAGTACTGGCCGGCACGGTCAACCCCACCTCTATCCGTCAACTGTTTGCGTCAACTCATCGGTCAAAAGCGGTCATAGCATCACAAGACATGTGCACTGTGTGCAAGCACCGCATCACTACGTGTTGAAGGGTGAGTTGGGGTGTTAAACCTGGCGCCGGACATGGAAAGGCCCCTCACCGTTCCCGGTGAAGGGCCGTTCGGTCGTGCGAGAGGAGGCCGCCGCACGGCGGCCCCGGCCGGCTCAGAACTCGTAGTCGGCGATCACCCAAGTGGCGAACTCGCGCCACTGCGCCACGCCCGCCTGGTGGGCCGGGTGCTCCAGGTAGCGCTTGAGGGCGTCGGCGTCGTCGACCGCCGAGTTGATCGCGAAGTCGTACGCGATCGGCCGGTCGGTGATGTTCCAGTCGCACTCCCAGAAGCGCAGCTCGGGGATCTGCTCGCCCAGCGCGCGGAAGGCCTTCACGCCCTCGGCCACGCGGGGTTCGTCGCGGCTGACGCCGTCGTTGAGCTTGAAGAGGACCAGATGGCGGATCACAGGTGCTCCAGGCGGTGCCGTACGCGCGCGCGGGACGCACGCGTGGATGAACTCACTGGCCGCCGTTGGCGACCCATGTCATGAAGTCACCGACCGCCTGGGCGGCGGAGGATATGCCCTCGAAGCCTATCTGGACGTAGTCCGCGGCCTTGGCGGGGTCCGTGATGACCACGTAGAGGACGAAGACCACCGCGACGTACAGACCCACCTTTTTCGCCTGCACCACGCTCGGCCTCCCCTGTACCTGTAGCCCCTGATCGCCGGCGGCGAGTGTATCCCGGACATCTGTTCACCCGGCCTTTAAGGACCAACGGCCCTGCGGTACGGGCCGTTTGCCGCGCTCGCGGGCGGATCCGGTGGCGCAGGATGGATGACGAGCCCGGAGGGTCTGGCAGGAATCCGAAGGGCAGGGACGAGCCCCGACTGCGGGGTCCGCGCCGCGCTTTCCCCCCGAGAAAGCGGCGCGGGCTACGGGGATCGTCCTCACCGGGGGGAGCGGCTTGTCCCCCCGATGCCGCACCCCCCGACCTGCTTTTTCCTTGGTGCGCGGAGATGCAGAACGCCCCCTCTTCCTGGGAGAACCCGGGAAGAGGGGGCGTTGTCAGCGGTAGCGGAGGGATTTGAACCCTCGGTGACTTGCGCCACACTCGCTTTCGAGGCGAGCTCCTTCGGCCGCTCGGACACGCTACCGAGAGGAACTCTAGCCCAAAGATGGCCGAGGTCTGAAATCCGTATCCCTGAAGAAGTGGATCAGGGGCTGTGCGCACTCCTCGGCGAGCACGTCCGCGATGACCTCGGGGCGGTGGTTGAGGCGCCGGTCGCGGATCACGTCCCACAGCGAACCGGCCGCGCCGGCCTTCTCGTCACGGGCTCCGTAGACGACCCGGTCGAGACGGGACTGCACGATGGCGCCCGCGCACATCGTGCACGGCTCCAGCGTGACGACGAGGGTGCAGCCGGTCAGCCGCCACTCGCCGAACGCCTCGGCGGCCCGGCGGATCGCCAGGACCTCGGCGTGCGCGGTGGGGTCGCCGGTCAGCTCGCGCTCGTTGTGCGCGACGGCCAGCACGGTGGTGCCGTCCGGCGCCAGTACGACGGCGCCGACCGGCACGTCACCGGCCGGCCGGGGCGGCCCCGCCGCCGCCCGGGCCCCCCGCGGGCGGCGGGGCCGCCGCGGGAGGCCCCGGCCCCCGCCCCCTGGTGACCCATGAACTCCCCCTGGACGGCTTCGAGAAGGCGATGGACCTGACCGTCTCCGGCGATCCGAAGGTGGGCAAGGTGCTGCTGCGCCCCTAGCGGGGGCGCCCCGCGCCGCGGCTGCGGGCCCCACCCGGGCCCGCGTCCCGCCCACCGATCCGAACCACGTTCGAGATACCGAACAACGGAAACACCGAACCGCACAAGAAGGGCCCCGCGTGACCGACACACCCCGCCGCCCCGGCGAACCCGCACTGTCCGCCCTGGGCCTGCACGCCCCACCCGCCGACCCCGGCGACACCAGCCCCCACACCTTCCCCGACGGCGGCACCTGGCGCGTCGAGATACCGTCCGTGGAGGGCCCGGAGGCCCTCGCCGCCGTACTGGCCGAGTCGGCCCGCCTCGACGTGCCCGTGCACCGCGTCAGCCAGGGCAGCGGCGTCTGGATGCTGCGGGACGCCGAGATCACCGAGATGGCCGAGGCGACCGCCGCACGCGGCATCGAGCTCTGCCTGTTCACCGGCCCCCGCGGCACCTGGGACACCGGCGGTTCCGTGCGCACCGACTCGGGCGGCGCGGGTCTGCGCTCCCGGGGCCACGACGCCGTCGCCGGCTGCGTCGAGGACGCCGTCCGCGCCACCGAACTGGGTGTGAAGTGCCTGCTCGTCGCGGACGAGGGCGTGCTGTGGACCCTGCACCGGGCCCGTACGACGGGCGTGATCCCCGCCGACACCACGCTCAAGGTGTCCGCGCTCATCGGCCCCGTGAACCCGGCCGCGTACGCCGTCTACGAGCGCCTCGGCGCCGACTCCCTCAACGTGCCGAGCGACCTGACCCTGGCCCATCTGACCGAGATCCGCCGGGTCTCGGCCGCCCCGATGGACATGTACGTGGAGGCTCCGGACGACCTCGGCGGGTACGTCCGGATGTACGAGATCGCCGAACTGGTGCGCCGCGGCGCCCCGTTGTACCTGAAGTTCGGCCTCGCCAAGGCGCCCTCGATCTACCCGTACGGCGCCCATCTGCGCGACGTCACGCTGGCCACCGCCCGGGAGCGGGTGCGGCGCGGCCGGCTCGCGCTCGACCTGCTCGAACGGCACGGCGCCGGGGGCGGCATGTCGCCCCTGGGCACCCGGCTGCCCGGCTCCCTCCGGCGTTTCGACATGGCCTCCTGACGCCCCTCGCTCTACCCGATCGAAGCCGTACCCCGACCGAAATCCGTACCCGACCCAAGGATGATGACCATGGCACACCGCCGAGCCGCATTCGCCGCGACCGCCGCAGGAGCGGCCCTCGCCCTCACCCTCACCGCCTGCGGCCAGAGCGGCGAGGGCGGCAGCGAGGAGAAGGCGGGCGGCGCCGAGGGCGGCACGATCGGCATCGCGATGCCGACCAAGTCCTCCGAGCGCTGGATCACCGACGGCAAGAACGTGGAGAAGGACCTCAAGGCGAAGGGGTACAAGACCAAGCTCGTCTTCGGCGAGGACGACCCCGACCAGCAGGTCTCGCAGATCGAGAACCTCATCACGCAGGGCGTCAAGGCGCTGATCGTCGCCGCGATCGACAACAAGTCCCTCGGCAACGTGCTGCAGCAGGCCGCCGACGCGAAGATCCCCGTCATCTCCTACGACCGCCTGATCCTCGGCACGGAGAACGTCGACTACTACGCCTCGTTCGACAACGCGAAGGTCGGCGAGCTGCAGGCGAACTACATCGTCGACCGGCTGGGCCTGAAGAAGGGCAAGGGCCCCTTCAACATCGAGCTGTTCGCCGGGTCGAACGACGACAACAACACGCGGTACTTCTTCAACGGCGCGATGAGCGTGCTCAAGCCGTACATCGACGACAAGAAGCTCGTCGTCCGCTCCGGGCAGACCGCGCTCAACAAGGTCACCACCCTGCGCTGGGACGGCGCGACCGCGCAGAAGCGCATGGACGACATCCTCACCAAGTCGTACAAGAGCGCCAAGGTCGACGCGGTCCTGTCCCCGTACGACGGCATCTCGATCGGCATCCTGTCGGCGCTGAAGTCCGACAACTACGGCTCCTCGTCGAAGCCGCTCCCGGTGATCACGGGGCAGGACGCCGAGCTGGCCTCCGTGAAGTCGATCATCGCGGGCCAGCAGACGATGACCGTCTACAAGGACCTCCGCAAGCTCGCCGAGGTCGCCACGAACATGGTGGACGACGCCCTCAAGGGCAAGAAGCCCGAGGTCAACGACACCAAGTCGTACGACAACGGCACGAAGGTCGTCCCGGCCTATCTGCTCCAGCCGGTGAGCGTGGACAAGGCGAACTACCAGTCGGTGCTGGTGGACGGCGGCTACTACACCGAGGGCCAGCTCAAGTAGCGCGCGGCGGTCCGACCGGACCCCCCGACCGCCCCACCCCACTCTCACCGGAAGGCAGGACCATGGCGGGACCCGTCCTGGAAATGCGCTCGATCGTCAAGACCTTTCCCGGCGTCAAGGCGCTGTCGGACGTCAGCCTGACCGTCCGCAGGGGCGAGGTCCACGCCGTCTGCGGGGAGAACGGCGCCGGCAAGTCGACCCTGATGAAGGTCCTCTCCGGCGTCCACCCGCACGGCACGTACGGAGGCGAGATCCTCTTCGACGGAGAGGTCTGCCGCTTCAAGGACATCCGCGCGAGCGAACAGCACGGCGTCGTCATCATCCACCAGGAGCTGGCACTCGTGCCGTTCCTCTCCCTCGCCGAGAACATCTTCCTCGGCAACGAGCACGCCCGGCGCGGGCTCGTCGACTGGCGCGAGACGCTGCGGCACGCGAGCGCGCTGCTGCGCCGGGTCGGCCTCGACGACCACCCGGAGACCCGGGTGTGCGACATCGGGGTCGGAAAGCAGCAGCTCGTGGAGATCGCCAAGGCGCTCTCCAAGGAGGTGAAGCTGCTCATCCTCGACGAGCCGACGGCGGCGCTCAACGACGAGGACAGCGGCAAACTCCTGGACCTCATCCTGGAGTTGAAGCAGCAGGGCATCACCTCGATCATCATCTCCCACAAGCTGGGCGAGATCCGCCGGGTCGCCGACTCGGTGACGATCATCCGCGACGGCCGGTCCATCGAGACGCTCGACGTCAAGGACCCGGGGACGACCGAGGACCGGATCATCTCGGGCATGGTCGGGCGCGATCTCGACCACCGCTTCCCCGAACGCACCCCGCACCAGCCCGAGGAGGGGGTCCCGCCCGCCCTGGAGATCCGCGACTGGACCGTGCACCACCCGATCGACCAGCAGCGCAAGGTCGTCGACGACGTGTCGGTGCGGGTGCGGCGCGGGGAGATCGTCGGGATCGCCGGGCTGATGGGCGCGGGCCGCACCGAGCTCGCGATGAGCGTGTTCGGCCGCTCGTACGGGCGGCACGCGAGCGGCACCGTCCTCAAGGACGGCCGGGAGATCCGTACGCGGACCGTCGCGGAGGCGATCGGGCACGGGATCGCGTACGTCACCGAGGACCGCAAGCACTACGGCCTCAACCTCATCGACACGATCAACCGGAACATCTCGCTGACCGCGCTCGGCAAGGTGGCCCGGCGCGGGATCGTCGACGAGCACGACGAGCGGCAGGTCGCCGAGGAGTACCGCACGTCGATGAACATCAAGGCGCCGACCGTGTTCGAGCCGGTCGGCAAGTTGTCGGGCGGCAACCAGCAGAAGGTCGTCCTCAGCAAGTGGATCTTCGCGGGGCCCGACGTGCTGATCCTCGACGAGCCGACGCGCGGCATCGACGTCGGCGCCAAGTACGAGATCTACACGGTGATCGACCGGCTGGCCGCCGAGGGCAGGGCGGTCGTCTTCATCTCCTCCGAACTGCCCGAACTGCTCGGCATGTGCGACCGGATCTACACCATGGCCGCCGGGCGGCTGACCGGTGAGTTCGCGCGGGCCGAGGCCACGCAGGAAGTGCTGATGCGCCAGATGACGAAGGACAAAGAGGTAACGCGATGAGCACCGAAGTGACCGACAAGAGCCCGGCGGCCGCGCCGCCGGGGGCCTCGGCCGGCGGGCTGCTGCCTCTCGTGCTCGACGGCCTGCGCCGCAACATGCGCCAGTACGGCATGCTGATCGCGCTCGGCCTGATCATCGCGCTCTTCGCCGTGTGGACCGACGGGGACCTGCTGCTGCCGCGCAACGTCTCCAACCTGGTCCTCCAGAACAGCTACATCCTGATCCTCGCGATCGGCATGATGCTGGTGATCATCGCGGGCCACATCGACCTGTCGGTCGGCTCGCTCACCGCGTTCACCGGCGCGTTCGCGGCCGTGCTCACGGTGCAGCACGGTGTGGCGTGGCCGCTCGCGCTCGTCCTGTGCCTGCTGGTCGGCGCGGTGGCGGGGGCGCTTCAGGGCTTCCTCATCGCCCAACTGGGCATCCCCTCCTTCATCGTGACGCTCGCGGGCATGCTGCTCTTCCGCGGGCTCACGGAGATCCTGCTGAAGGGGCAGACGCTCGGCCCGTTCCCCGACGGGCTCCAGAAGATGGGCAACGGTTTCCTCCCGGAGACCGGCCCGGAGACCAACTACCACAACATCACCCTGCTGCTCGGGCTCGCCCTGATCGTGTTCGCGGTGCTCCAGGAGGTCCGCGACCGCCGGCGGGAGCAGGAGTTCTCGCTCCAGGTGCTGCCGCGCAACATCTTCCTGCTGAAGCTGGTCGCGATCGTCGCGGCGATCCTCGTCGTCACGCTGCTGCTCGCCAGCTACAAGGGCGCGCCGATCGTGCTGCTCATCCTCGGCGCGCTGATCGTCGGCTACGGCTATGTGATGCGCAACGCCGTGTTCGGCCGCCACATCTACGCGATCGGCGGCAACCTGCCCGCGGCGAAGCTGTCCGGCGTCAAGGACAAGAAGGTCACCTTCCTGGTCTTCCTGAACATGGGCGTCCTCGCGGCGCTGGCCGGTCTGGTGGTCGCGGCGCGCCTGAACGCGGCGTCGCCGAAGGCGGGCCTGAACTTCGAACTCGAGGCCATCGCCTCGTCGTTCATCGGCGGCGCGTCCATGAGCGGCGGCGTCGGCACGGTCCTCGGCGCGATCATCGGCGGCCTCGTCCTCGGCGTCCTGAACAACGGCATGAACCTGCTGAGCGTCGGCACCGACTGGCAGCAGGTCATCAAGGGCCTCGCCCTGCTGGCGGCGGTCGGCTTCGACGTGTGGAACAAGCGCCGGTCGGGCTCGTAGGCCTCCCTCACGTACGCCCTCACGATTTCTCACGAGAAAAGGGAGTCACAGATGGAACCGAGCAGACGAACGGTCATCGCGTCGGCCGCGGCGGCCGGCGTGGCCGCCACGGCCCTCGGCGGCACGGCGCACGCCTCTCCCGCCCAGGGGCGAAAGCCGGTGCGGGAGGAGTTCGGCAGGCTCGCCGACGGGACACGGATCGACCGCTGGTCCCTGGAGAACGGCGGGACCCGTCTCAAGGTTCTGTCCTACGGCGGCATCGTCCAGTCCCTCGAACTCCCGGACCGGCACGGCCGGTACGCGAACGTGTCCCTCGGCTACGACCACATCGAGGGGTACGTCACCGGGACCACCTTCTTCGGCGCCACGATCGGACGCTACGGAAACCGCATCGCGAAGGGCCGGTTCACGCTCGACGGCAGGACGTACCAGCTGTCCGTGAACGACGGGGAGAACTCCCTGCACGGCGGCGCCAGGGGCTTCAACACCCGGGTCTGGGACGTGGAGGGCTTCGTCTCCGGCTCCGACGTGGGGCTGCGGCTCCACTACACGTCGCCCGACGGCGAGATGGGCTACCCGGGCACGCTGCGGGTGCGGGTCACCTACACGCTGACCGCGCGCGGCGACTGGCGCATCGACTACGCGGCGGTGACGGACAAGGCGACCGTCGTCAACCTCACCAACCACACCTACTACAACCTCGCGGGCGAGGGCAGCGGCGGCGTCTACGACCACGAACTCACCCTGGACGCCTCCCGGTTCACACCCACCGACTCCGGGCTCATCCCGACCGGAGAGCTGGCGAAGGTCGCGGGCACGCCCTTCGACTTCCGCCGCGCCAAGCCGGTCGGCCGGGACATCCGCACCGCGCACCCGCAGCTGGTCACCGCGAAGGGCTTCGACCACAACTGGGTTCTGGACAAGGGCGTCACGGACCGGCCGGTGCCCTTCGCGACGCTGCGCGACCCGGGTTCCGGCCGCACCCTGAAGATCGCCACCGACCAGCCGGGCGTGCAGTTCTACTCCGGCAACTTCCTCGACGGCACCCTCGCCGGCCCCTCCGGCCGGACCTACCGGCAGGGCGACGGGCTCTGCCTGGAGACCCAGCACTTCCCGGACTCCCCGAACCAGCCGTCGTTCCCGTCCACGGTGCTGCGTCCCGGTGAGACGTACCGGACCACGACGGTGCACTCCTTCAGTGCCTGAGTCCCGCCCCGCGAGCCCCCGGCCCCGCCCTGTTTCCACCACGGGCGGGGCCGGAGCGCTTGACGAACTACCGCTCGCCGTAGGCCGGTTGCGGAAGGCCTTGCCCCGCGTCCGGGAGCACGAGGAGGGAGCCCTCCAGAGGGGCCGCCGCGGCGAGCCCGACGCGGGCCGTCGTCACGTACAGGTCGGTCAGGCCGGGGCCGCCGAAGGCGCAGGAGGTGGGGCGGCGGACCGGGAGCGGGACCACGCGGTCGAGGGTCCCGGACGGGGTGTAGCGGTGGAGGGCGCCGCCGTCCCACAGGGCGACCCAGACGCAGCCGTCGGCGTCCACGGTGAGCCCGTCGGGAAAGCCGGCGCCTTCCTGGATCCGCGCGAACTCCCGCCGCTCGCCGAGCTGTTCACCGCGTACGTCGAAGACGTCGACGCGGCGGGTCGGGGAATCCACGTAGTACATGAGGCGCCCGTCGGGGCTCCAGCCCGTGCCGTTGGAGACGGCGACGCCGGTGAGGATCTCGGTGGTCGTGCCGTCGGGGGCGACGCGGATCAGATGACCGCCCCCCGGCGCCTCGTCGTAGCGCATGGAACCGGCCCAGAGCGCGCCGTCGGGGGCGACGGCCGCGTCGTTGCCGCGCCGGCCCGCCACCGGGTTCCGGTGCAGCCAGGAGAAGTCACCTTCCGGGGACCAACTCCCCACGCCGTCGCGGAGGTTGAGCACGAGGCCGCCGTCGGTGCGCGGCTTGGCGGCGCCCACGTGCTGCTCGGTGACGCGGACCGTGCGGCGGCCGGTGGCGGGCTCGTAGGTGTGGACGCGGGAGCCGAGGATGTCGACCCAGATCAGCCGGCCGCCGGCCGGGTCCCAGGTGGGACCCTCGCCCAGCCCGGCGTGGGCGGCGACGGCCTGCTCGGCCCTCACGGCCGGCCCCGGTGGCCGAGCCGCTCCGACAGGTCGGCGGCGCCCTTCACGACCAGCTCGGCGAGCTCGGCCTCGCGGGCCTCGCTCCAGCGGACCATCGGTACGGAGACGGAGATCGCGGCGACGACCCGGTTGGTGCGGTCACGCACAGGGGCGGCGACGCAGGACACGTCCGGGTTGGACTCGCGGCTCTCGACGGCGACCCCGCGCGCGCGGATCGCGGCGAGGTGGGCGCGCAGGGCGGCCGGGTCGGTGATCGAGTTCTCCGTCATTCCGGCCAGCTCGGCGTCGTCCGGGATGCGGGCGTCCAGCTCCGGCTCGGGCAGCGAGGCGAGCAGCATCTTGCCGACGGACGTGCAGTGGGCGGGCAGCCGGCGGCCGGCGGCGGAGACCATGCGCACGGCGTGCGTGGAGTCGACCTTGGCGATGTAGATGACGTCGGTGTCCTCGAGGATCGCGACGTGGACGGTCTCGTCGCAGGTCTCGGCGACGGCGCGGGCCACCTCCCGCCCCTCGGCGGCGAGGTCGAGCTGCTCCGCGTAGCGGCTGCCGAGCTGGTAGGGGCGCACGCCCAGCCGGTAGCGGCCGGGCTGACCGGGCTCCTGCACGAGGTACTGCCGCGCGGCGAGCGTGGAGACCAGCTCGTGCACGGTGGTGCGGGGCAGCTGCAGCTTGCGGACGATGTCGGGGGCGGTCAGCGTGCCGTCCCCGTCCAGGAAGAGCTCGAGGATGTCCAGAGCCCGGGTCACGGCCGGCACGAGGCGTCCCATCACCGACCCCCTCCCTTGTTCGAAATTTCAACCGTCATTCGGCATCGCGAACACAGGGTACGTACAGGCTCTCCCTCGGGGCAATGGATCGTCGGCGCCGGTCCCGCGCGGGGTCTACGGCGGGCCGAGTTCTCCTCGTAAGCGGCGGGCCCTCAGGACCAGTTCGAGTTCGAAGCGGCGGTCCGGGTCGTCGACCTCGTCGCCCCAGAGTTCGCGGATCTGGCGCAGGCGGTAGCGGACGGTCTGGGGGTGGACGCCGAGGCGGGTGGCGACCTCGGGGGCGCCGCCTCGCGTCTCCAGCCAGGCGAGGAGGGTCTCGGCGAGGCGGCGGGCGTGGGCGGGGCCGCAGTGGGTGAGGGGGGCGAGGGCGCGGCGGGCGAGGTCGTCGACGAGTTCCTCGGGCTGGAGGAGGACGAGGGCCTGGGTGTGCTCGGTGCAGCGCAGGACCTCGGTGGCGGGGAGCAGGCCGCGTTCCATGAGGGCGACGGCGGACTCGGCCCAGCGCAGCGACTTCGCGGCGTCGGCCGGTGCGACGGGCGGGCCGATCGCGCCGGACCAGCCGGTGAGGGCGCGGCGCAGCAGGTCGGGCCGGCCGCCGGTGTCGGGGTCGGGGACGACAAGTCGGGGCCGTTCGGTCTCCATGTCTAGGAGGACGTCGGGGCCGACGGCGGGGGCGACGGCGTCGCGCGCGGGGCGCAGCAGGACGCCGACGGCGACCTGGTCGGGGACGGGCCAGCCGATGCGGGCGGCGCGTTCGGTGAGGGCCTTGACGGGGTCGGGCGGGGCGACGGCGTGCCCGTCGAGCAGCAGGTCCATGAGTTTGCGCTGCTGGCGCAGGCGTTCCCCGGCCTGCCGGGCGGCGGCCTCGGCGTAGCCGCGGACGGACTGGTCGACGAGGCTGTCGAGGTACTCGTAGCCGGACTCGGCGAGTTCGTACATGGCGGGGGGCGGGATGCGCAGGCGCTGGCCGATGTCGGCGAGGCGGCGCCAGGCAAGTTTGACGCCGAGCCGGTACATGGCCTGGAGGGCGTCGAGGCTCTGCCCGTGCAGACTCTGGCCGCGTCCGAACTCCTGGAACATGGACGGGAGCTGGTCGGCGCCCTGTGTGTCGCCGTCGGCGCCGGAGACGGTGGCGAGGTGGCGGACGAAGCCCTCGATGGCGCGCCGGATGCCGACGAGCGCCATGGGTTCGCCCGACGCGTCGATGACGAGGGGCAGCTGAGGGAACTCGCGGCGGATCTCCCGCAGGATGTCCTCGGCGAGCCGCGGCGCCTCCTCCAGGGAGAGCGCCGAGAACTGCCGCACCTGCGGGCGCGGCACGTCGCACCAGGCGGAGCGGGTGGTGGTCGTGGGCACGGGTCAGCGCCCCGATCCGGGTGTCTCATAGGTGAGCAGCGGCGTGTTGGGCTGCTCGGGGGTCGCGTCGATCAGCGCGAGCACGCCGAAGGCCGCGGCGACGGCGAGGGCCACACCGGCGGCCACGGACAGCGCCGCGGCAAGCAGTCGGTTCATCGCAGGGTCAGCCTCTCGTCCAAGTTCTCGGAGTTCTGAGGTCGGTCCCCACCCTGTGTGTTCCGGCAAGTCCCCAGTGTTGTCGGGAGATTGACACTGCGTCAAGAGCGGGTCTACGGTTCCCGGCCCATGACCGGCCGACCACGGCCATGCCGTGGCGCCCTACCCCCCAGGAGCGCCCCATGAGTCGCAGTGCCTCGCATGCTTCCCCGACCTCGACCCGGGCCGCGTCCCGGACGTTTCCGCTGGTGGCCATAGGTGTGGGCGCGTTCCTTCTGGTGCTCGCCGGGCTGCTCGCGTGGTACGTCGAACCGCGTGCCGAACGCACTCCGCTGAACACCGACACCACGACGGTGTTCACCGGAACCGGCAGCTATTTCGACACCGGAAAGATCCGGACCGTGCACGACAGGCGGATCACGATCACCCGCCAGGTGCGCGGTGACGTCGCGGACGGCGAGCGCGGCGATGCGGCGGTGTGGGACGTGACGACCTCGGTCGACACGGACGCCTCGCTGCCGGCCGCGGATCCCCACGACGCGCTCCAGTGGACCCAGGAACGCTGGGTCACGGACCGGAAGACGAACCTCCCGGTCCACTGCTGCGGCGAGAGCCCCGCCTTCAGGGGCGAGGCCTACCTGAAGTTCCCGTTCCGGGTGGAGCGGCGGACGTACACCTGGTGGGACAACACGCTGGGCGCGACGATCCCGCTCCGCTTCCGCGGCACGACGCGGGTCCAGGGCTACGAGGGCTACCGGTTCACCGGCATCGTCGCCCCGGCCAGGACGGGCTCCCGCCTGGTGCCCGGAAAGCTCGTCGGGCAGCCGAAGCGCGGCCAGGTCCTCGCCGAGGAGTGGTACGCCAACCACGGCGTCGAGCTGGTCGTCGACCGGCGCACGGGCCGCGTCCTGTACGCGGCGATCGGCCCGCGCAAGACGCTGCGCGCGCCCGGCACGGACCGGGACGCGGCGGTGCTCCTGGACAGCCGGAAGATCGCGTTCACCCCGGCGACGCAGCGCGCGCAGGTGGCGCTGGCGCAGGACGACAACGACCGGCTGACGCTGCTCGGCACGACGGTCCCGCTGGTCGCGGGCGGCGCCGGGCTCCTCGCCCTGGCGGCCGGCGCGGTGCTGCTCGCGGTGCGGGGCGGGCGGGGAACGGGTGGCGGGCGGCGACCCGAGGGGCTTCGGCGGCCTGATCCCGATACGTCCCCGACGGCCCTGGAAACGTCCACGATGTGACGGTACGTCAGGTCGCGAAAGCCCGAAACTTGTCACGCGGGTGAGTAGCCGCGGCGAACCCCGCGGCGAAAACTGTGCCACCCCACCCCGTGCACAGTCCCCGCACAGCCCCGGCACAGTACCCACCGGTACGGACCAGTACCGACCCGAGTACGGACCCAGCACGCACCCCGTACGGACCCAGCGCACTCCCCGTACGGACCGGTCGCGGCCCCCGACCAGCGCCGCGCACCTCTCGCAAATGCCCCCACAGAGCTCCGCACCCCGAGACGAGTTGGAGCAAGGATGCCCCAGCACGTGCCGTCCCCCCTGCGCGTCGCGTCCCCACCGGGCGCGCAGCACCCTCCGGCCGCACCGCCCGCACCACGCCGGATCGTGTTCCTCGCCCACCGCGATCTCGGCAATCCGAACGCGGGCGGCTCCGAACTGCTCATCGACCGGCTCGCCGACGGGCTCACCCGCGCGGGCCACGAGGTGACCCTGCTGTGCGGCGGCCCCGCCGCCGAGCGCGACTACCGGGTCGTCTCCGCGGGCGGCCAGACCGCCCACTACCTGCGCGCCCGCTCGGCGTTCGCCCGTCAGGTGGGCGCCTGCGACCTGCTCGTCGAGGTCTGCAACGGCATGCCGTACCTGGCACCGCTGTGGCACGACGGACCCACGCTCTGCCTCGTCAACCACGTGCACACCGACCTGTGGCGGATGCGGCTGCGCGGCCCGCTCGCGCCCGCCGCCCACCTGGGCCGCAGGCTGGAGCACTGGGCCCTGTCCGGGGTCGCCCAACGCCGCAATCTGCTCGTCGCCGTCTCGCCGTCGACGGCGCAGGCCCTGCACGGGATCGGCGTCGACCCGGCGCGGATCCGTCTCGTCCCGAACGGGGTCGAGGAGCCGGGCCCGCGCGCCGGCCGATCCCCCGAGCCGCTGTTCCTCGCGATGGGCCGGCTCGTGGAGTACAAGCGGATCGACATGCTCCTGCGCCTGTGGGAGCGGGTCCGGCCGGTGACCGGCGGCCGGCTCGTCATCGTCGGCGACGGACCCGAGGCCCCGCGCCTGCGCGAACTCGCCGGGCCCGGCGTCGAGTTCGCCGGTCATGTCTCCGAGGCGGACAAGCACCGGCTGCTGTGCGAGGCGTGGATGCTGCTGCATCCCTCGGCCGTCGAGGGCTGGGGCCTGGTGATCACCGAGGCGGCCGCGCGCGGCACGCCCGCCGTCGGCTTCGACGTGCCCGGGGTGCGCGACTCCGTCGAGGACGGGGTGACCGGGCTGCTGGCCAGCGGCCCGTCCGGGTTCGCCGCCGCCTGGTGCACGCTCGCCCTGTCCGCGCGGCGCCGCGAACTGATGGGCAAGGCCGCCGAGGAACGGGCCGCCGGCTACCGCTGGGCGCACTCCGTCCGCCGCTTCCAGTCGGTCGCGGCGGAGGCGGTGCGGGGCTGGACGCCATGACGGGTACGGGATTCAGGGACCCGTCGCCGCGCCGCTCGCTCGCCCTGTTCAAGGCGTTCATGGCCGAGCAGCGCGACCCGGAGGCCTGCTACCGGCTGCTCGCCCGGGACGCCGCCGACCAGGTCGAGGCGTACGGGAAGGTCGCGGGCAAGGTCGTCGTGGACGTGGGCGGCGGCAGCGGGCACTTCACGCGGGAGTTCCGGGCGCGCGGCGCCCAGGGCGTCCTGTTCGAGCCGGACACCCGGGAGCTGGGCGGCGCGCCGCCGAGCTCCACCGTGGTCGCCGACGGCTATCTGCTGCCGCTGCCCGACGGCTGCGCCGACGTGACGTTCACGTCGAACGTCCTGGAGCACGTCGCCGACCGCGACACGTTCCTGAGCGAGCTGGTCCGGGTCACCCGGCCCGGCGGCCTCGTCTACGTCTCGTTCACCAACTGGCTGTCCCCGTGGGGCGGTCACGAGTGGGCGCCCTGGCACTACCTGGGCGCGGGCCGCGCCCAGGAGCGCTACCGGCGGCGCACCGGCCGGCCGCCCAAGCACACCCTCGGCGAGAACCTCTTCCGGCACCACGTCGGGTCCACGCTGCGCCATGTGCGGGCCCGCGACGACGTCTCGGTCCTCACCGCGCGCTCGCGCTACTGGCCGTTCCTCACCGAGACGGTGACGCGGGTGCCGGGCCTGCGCGAGTTCGCGACGTGGAACCTTCTCCTCATCCTCAGGCGGTGTCCCCCATGACGACCACGGTCCAGGCCCCACCGGCCGCCCCGGCACCCCCCGAGCCCGAACCGGGCCCGTGCCCGCGCCGCCGGCTGCTGACCTTCTGGGCCGTGCTGTTCGTCGCGTTCTGCGCGGTGCACCCGGGCCGGGCCACGTTCGAGACGAAGCTCGGCGTGGCCCAGGACCCGTGGCAGTTCCTCGCGGACCTCGGGCAGCTGTGGCACGACCGGGCGGGCTTCGGCGGCATCGCCGACCAGTACATCGGCTACGCCTTCCCGATGCTGCCGTACTACGGCCTGACCGATCTGCTGCACGTCCCGGTGTGGCTGGCGGAACGCCTGTGGATGTCGATCGTGGTGAGCGTCGCCTTCTGGGGCGCGCTGCGGCTCGCGGAGCGGCTCGGCGTCGGCGGCCCGCGCAGCCGGCTGCTCGGCGCGGCGGCGTACGCGCTGTGGCCGACGTTCACCATCGTCGTCGGGTCGACGTCGGCGGCGGCGCTGCCCGGCGCGTTCCTGCCCTGGGTGCTGCTGCCCCTCGCCAACCCGCACACGTCGGCGCGGGTCTCGGCGATGCGCTCGGCCCTGCTGATCCCGTTCATGGGCGGCGTCAACGCGGCGTCGACGCTCGCCTCGCTGCTGCCCGTGGGCCTGTACCTGCTGTCCCGGCCGGCCGGGCCGCGCAAGCGGCGCCAGATCGTCTGGTGGATCCCCGGCGTCGTGCTGGCCACCGCCTGGTGGATCGTGCCGCTGCTCCTCCTCGGGACGTACGGCGAGAACTTCCTTCCCTACGTGGAGAGTTCACGGACCACGACCGATCCGATGGCGGCTACGGAGGTGCTGCGCGGCGCCGGGAACTGGGTCGCGTACCTGCATCTCGGCGAGGCCTGGCTGCCCGCGGGCTGGACCGTGGCGACGGCCGCGGTCGCCGTCGTCGGATCGGCGCTCGCCGCGGGGCTCGGCCTCGCGGGCCTGGCCCGGCGCGATCTGCCCGAGCGGCGCTGGCTGCTGCTCACCGTGCTCGCCGCGCTGCTCATCACCCTCGCCGGGTACGGGGGCGCGCTCGGCGCCCCCTTCGCGGGCACCGTGCAGGGCTGGCTGGACGGCGGGCTCGCCCCGTTCCGCAACATCTACAAGTTCCAGACCGGGCTCGCCCTCGCGCTCACGCTCGGCCTCACCCATCTCGTGGGCGTGGCCGCCGATCCGCGCGGCGCCCGGCCGCTGCGGGTGCGCCGGTACGCGCCGCTGCTCGCGGCCGTGCTGGTCCTGCCGGGCCTCGCCTGGCCGTATCTGAACGGGTCGATCCTCCAGCCGGGCTCCTTCCAGAAGCTGCCCACGTACTGGAAGGCGACCGCCGACTGGCTCCACAAGTACTCCCCCGACTCGCGCGCCCTCGTCGTGCCCGCGACCGCGCACGGCGTCTACACCTGGGGCTCCCCCATCGACCAGCCGCTCGACGTGCTCGCCGAGTCCCGGTGGGCGCAGCGCGACTACGTGCCGTTCGGCACCGCGGGCAACCGGCGCGCCCTCGACGCCGTCGAGCAGGCCCTCATGTCGGGCGGCCGGGTGCCGGGCCTCCAGGACTTCGTCTCCCGGGCGGGCCTGCACTACGTCGTGGTCCGCAACGACCTCGACCCCGACCAGTTCGGTTACGTACCGACCGCGACCGTGAAGCGCACGCTGACCGAGTCCGGCTTCCACCGCGTCACCGGCTTCGGCCCCGTCGTCACCGGCGGGCGCATCGCCGAGGACACCCCCATCGCCATCGAGGGCCTGTACCCGCGCCAGCGCTCCGTCGAGATCTACGCGCCGGACGACAAGGCCCGACGTCCCGGCCAGGCAGGGCTGTTGCCGGTGCGGAACACGGCCGAGGTCAGCGGCGGGCCCGAGGCGCTGCTGCGGCTGTCCGCCGATCCGGAGTTCCGCGACCGGCCCGCCGTGCTCACCGGGGACAACCATCCGGGGATCGGCGACCCGGCACTGCGGATCGCGGCGGACGGGCTGCGCCGCGCCGACACGCGCTTCGGCCTGGTCAACACCAACACCTCGTACCCGTACACGCCGACGGAGCGCAACAGTCCGAAGGCGGCGGAGAACCCGGGCGAGGAGCCCAAGCAGATCCTGCCGACGCGGGGCGTCGAGCGGCAGACCACGGCCCGGATCGAGGGAGCCCGCGCCGTCAGCGCGTCCTCCAGCGGCAACTGGCTGCTGCACCTGCCCCAGTTCGACCCCGTGAACGCCTTCGACGGCGACCCCGCCACCGCCTGGGCCGAGGGCGCCCCCGACTCGGCGCGCGGCGAGTGGCTGCGCATCGACTTCTCCGGGCCCACCGACATCCCCGGCCGGCTCAGGCTCACCCCGCTGCCGCAGGAGGGGGTGCGGGCCGCGCCCACCCGGATCCGGATCGAGACCGACCGGGGCAGCGCCACCGCCGAGATCCAGCCCGACGGCACCCGGCAGACCGTGAACGCGCCTGCGGGCGAGGCCCGTTGGCTGCGCGTCACGATCCTGGAGACGCAGCGCGCCAAGCCGGGGCTCACCGGTGCCGGGTTCCGTGACATCGACGTGCCGGGGGTGCGGGCGCACCGCGCGCTGCGGCTGCCCGCGGACTCGGCGGGCGCCGACCGGTTCAGTTTCCACCGCGCGGTCAGCGGCAGCGGGCTCACGCTCACCGACACCGAGCCCTCCCTGAACCGGGTGTTCACCAGCTCCGGCTCGGGCCGCTACACGTTCAGAGCGACCGCGACCCCCACGGCCGGTGATGCCCTCGACCGGCTCCTCTACGACGTGGCGCCCAGCCAGAAACGGAAGATCACCGCCACCGCCGACTCCACGGCGGCGCTCGGCACGAACACCTCCGCGCGCAATCTCACCGACGGTGATCTGACCACGGCCTGGATCGCGGGCGACCGTCCCACGATCCACCTCCGCTGGCCGGACAAGCAGCCCGTGTCGTCGCTCGTCCTGGCCCCCGCGGGCGGCCTGTCCACCCGGCCCGAGCAGATCGAGATCAGCAGCCCGGACGGGGCGGCAGTCGCGGGCGTCGACGTCAACGGCATGGCCCGCTTCGACACCATCACCACGGACCGCCTCGACATCACCGTCACGAAGACGGCCCCGCTGACCGTCCACAACCCGGTCGCCGACGAGGACATGCAGCTGCCGGTCGGCCTGACCGAGGCGTACGTCCCCGGACTCGACCGCTACCGCCTCCAACAGCCCGACCCCGAGTGGCAGTTCAAGCTGCCGTGCGGCAAGGGACCCTCGGTGACCGTCGACGGCACCCGTCACCGCACCTCCGTACGCGGCACGGTCGCCGACCTCACCGAGCGCCGGCCCGTGGACGTCACCCTGTGCGGCCCGCTCGACCTGGCCGCCGGCGAGCACACGCTCACCACGAGCGGCAAGGGCGCCCTGACCGTCACGGACCTCACCCTGACCCGCGCGGACACGTCCGCGACCGCCGAGACCGCCACCCGCGGCATGACCGTACGGGACTGGCTCGGCGACCGGCGCAGTGTGCGGGTCGAGGCGGGCGCGGCCGCGTACCTGACCACGTACGAGAACGCGAACGACGGCTGGCAGGCCACGCTGAACGGCAAGAAGCTCACGCCGCTGCGGCTGGACGGCTGGCAGCAGGCGTGGCTGGTCCCGCAGGGGGCGAGCGGCACGGTCGAGCTCTCCTACGAGCCGGCGACCACCTATCAGGCGGGCCTGTTCGCGGGCGGGGCGGGCATCGTGGCCCTGATCGCCCTGGCCCTGTGGCGCAGGCGCGCCCCCGACTCCGCGCCACCGTCACCGGCTCCTCCGGCCCCCGGCTGGATCCTCGGCACGCTCGCCCTGACCCTGGTCGCCGTGGTGATCGCGGGCCCCTGGGCGGCCCTGGTCCCGGCCCTGGCCCTCCTGGCCCGATGGCGCCGAGCCCTGCTGGTCCCGCTGGCGTTCCTGGCGATGGCGGCGGCGGGCGTACTCGCGGCAACGGGAGCCGGCGAACCGGTCCGCGCGGGCGAGGGCCCCTTCAGCGCCCCGGCCCAACTCCTGGCCTTGCTGGCGGTGTTCGCGGCCCTGGTGACAACCGGCGGAGAGTCCCCGGGTTCGGACGGGGAGGCGCGACGATGACTGACGTGCCCCGTAAGGGGCGCGGGGCTGTACCCATCAGCGGCTCCGCCGCGGGGCGCGACCAGCCACGACGGCGCCGCACCCGGCAGCGACGCCCCGCCCCTACGGCGGCCCCCCGCCCCCACCGGAAGGGGACCCGATGACGACAGTCGAGGGCCGACACCATGGCCAGGTCAACCCAGCGGAGCGCCACCGCATCGCGTTCCCCGTCGTCGACGAAGTCGCCCGGCACTGTCTGCAGGACGACGAGCCGGAGACCGTACACATCGAGGTGCACCTGAGCGGGCGCCTGGACAACGAGCGGCTGACCGGCGCGTTCGCGCGGGCCCTCGCCCGGCACCCCCGGATCCTGATGCGCGAAGCCCCCCGCCGCTGGTACGCACGCCGGTACGAGTGGGAGCTGACCGGCGCCCCGGACGCGCCGCCCGTCTCGTTCCCGCCCCCGGCCCCCGACGCCCTGGAGGCGGCCCGCACCCGCTCCCTCGCCCACGCCCCGGCACTGACCAGCGCACCCCCCGTCCGCCTGGAAGCCGTCCCGCACCCGGCCACGGGCGACACCGTGCTGTTCCTCACCGTCAACCACACGGCCCTGGACGGCCCGGCCTGCCTGCGGGTGCTGGCCACCGCCGCTCAGGAGTACGGCGGCCCCGACAACACCCCGTCCACCACCACGGCACCGCCCCCGCCCGCCGCACACCCCCCGGCCCACCCGCCCATGCCGTCACCTTGGCGGCCCCCCGCCCGGGTCGCGCCGGGCGCCCGCCCCGAAACGTCCCCGGGCAACGGCCTTCTGGTGTGCGAGCTGCCCGTGCCGCGCCGCCCGAAGGGCGCCCCGTACACGGTGAACGACCAGCTGATGGCCGCCACCGCTCGCACCCTCGTCGACTGGAACACGGCGCGCGGCGCGCACGATCCGCGCCGCCCGCTGCGCATCACCATGCCGGTGGACGACCGCCCCCGGGACGTCTCGATGCCGATCGGGAACGGCACGCGCCTCGTCGAAGTCGCCTTCAGTGCCACCGAGTTGTCCCGTCCCACGAGCGAGCTGCTCCAAGTGGTCGCGGCGCGCACCACCGCGCTCAAGAGCATGCCGCGTCCCCAACTCGGTCACGGTGCCGCCCTGTTGACGGCTCCGTACGCCCCCGTCGCCTGGCGGGCCGCCGCCACGAGGGTGCTGCGCCGGGCCGCCGCGCCCTGGACCTCGACGACGCTGCTGAGCAACATCGGGCGCGTCCCGTACCCGCTGGACTTCGGCGACGGGATCCGGGCGAGCGCCGTCTGGTTCTCGGCGCCCGCCCGCACCCCGCGCGGTCTGACCGTGACGACGGCGTCCACCGCGGGCCGGCTCCATCTGGCCCTGCGCTGGTCGCGGACGCTGCTGGGCCCCGGTGACGGCGTCCGGCTGCGCGACCTGTTCGAGGAACATCTGCGCGCGACCCACGAGGAGGCACGATGACGGCACCCTCCACGCCACCGAACCTCACACCTCCGCATCTCACCCCGCCGAAGGCCCGCACGCCCGGCCTGCGCGACTTCTACGAGAACCCGGACGTGCCGGTCGCCTCCGGCACCCCGCGCACCGTCCGCCAGACCCGGATCCTCGCGCGGGCCCTCGCGGACACCCCGGGCGCGACCGTCCTCGACCTGGGCTGCGGCGACGGCTCGGCCGCCGCGACGGCCGCCGCGCTGCTGCCGGGCCACCGGCTGGTCGGCGTCGACTGGTCGCAGGACGCGCTGCGGCGGGCGGCGACCCGGATCCCGTACGTGGTGCGGGGCGAACTGTCCGATCACGGGCTGCCGTTCGCGGACGGGGCCGCCGACGCGGTGCTGTTCTCCGAGGTGATCGAGCACCTCGTGGACCCCGACTCCGCGCTGGACGAGATCCGCCGGGTGCTGCGGCCCGGCGGCCATCTGATGCTGTCCACGCCGAACCTTGCCGCCTGGTACAACCGGGGGCTGCTGCTGGCCGGGGTGCAGCCGGTGTTCTCCGAGGTGAGTCTGCGCGGGGTGCACGGCAGGCCGGGCCGGGAGGTCGTGGGGCACCTGCGCCTGTACACGGCCCGTGCGCTGCGCTCGTTCGTGGCCGCGTCCGGGTACCGGGTGGTCGGTGTCTCCGGGGCGCCGTTCCACGGGGTGCCGGGCCCGCTGCGCCCGCTGGACCGGCTGGCCTGCGCGGCCCCCTCGCTCTCCTCGATCCTGCTGCTGCACGCGCGGAAGGCGTGAGGGGCGGTGCCGGCCGTGGTGTGGGGCGTGGCCTCGGCGCTGCTCGCGAACACCCTGTACAGCGTCGGCTTCGTGCTGGAGAAGCGGGCGCTGGGGCGGCTGCCGGCGATCAGCGTCCGCCGCCCCGCGCGGCTGCTGCGGCACCTGGTGGGCAGTCCGCTGTGGCTGGCGGGTTCGCTGGCGCTGGCGGGCGGGTTCGGCGCCCAGCTCGCCGTGTACCGGACGCTGCCCATCGCCGCCGCGCAGGGCATCTTCGTGTCGGGTCTCGTGCTGCTGCTCCTGCTGTCCGCGCGGCTGCTCGGCGAACGCACCTCGGGCCGCGAGCGGTACGCGATCGGCGCGATCCTGGCCGCCCTCGTCATGGTGGTGCTCTCGCTGCGCGACACCGGCCGGAACCCGGACGCGGTCGGCGGGGCCGCCCCCGCGCCGCTCATCCTCCTCGTGTGCGTGCCCTCGCTCGCCGCCGGCCTGTACCTGTACGCGGGCGCGGAGCGGCGGGCGCGGCGCCGGCACCGGATGCCGAGCGCGGGCGTCGAGTACGGCGTCGCGGTCGGCCTGCTCTACGGCGTCAGCTCACTCGCCATCAAGGGGGTGTCGGGGCTGCTGTGGGACGTGCCCCGGCTGCTCACCTCCCCGTACCCGTACCTGCTGCTGTGCACGGGCGCGTGCGGGCTCGTCATGTCGCAGGCGGCGCTGCAGCGCTGCCGGGCCTCGCTGATCGTTCCGGTGTGCACGACGGTGACCTGCCTGTTCACGGTCGTGCTCGGCACGCTCGCGTTCGGCGAGTCACTGCCCTCCGAGCCGCTGCTGCTCGCGCTGCGCGTCGCGGGCACCGCGCTCGCCGTCGCCGTCCTGCTGCTCATGCCCAAGCACGACCCGCCCCCGGCCACGACGACACCGTCCATGGAACCTCCGAAGGAGTTGCTGTCCCATGAAGCCTGACGACCCGCTGCTCACCCTGCTCGCCTGTCCGCTCGACAAGGGGCCGCTGCGCCTCCTGCCGGACGGCGACGCGCTCTACAACCCGCGTCTCCAGCGCCGCTATCCGATCGTCGACGGGGTGCCGCAACTGCTGCCCTCGTCCGGCGAGCAGCTCGCGGAGGACGAGCACGAACGCCTCCTGAAACAGTTCGAGGGAGGCGGTGTGACGTGACCACGATCGCCGCCCGCCTCGCCCCCTGGCTGCCCGCCCGCCTCACCGCGGCCACGGCCCGCGCTCTCTACCCGCGCTTCGAACCGGAGCTGGCCCGCCTGTCCGACATGGTCCCCGGCGGCTCCGGGTGCGCCACCGCGGTCGACGTCGGCGGCTGGTACGGGCCGTGGACCCACCGCCTCGCCGCCCGCGCCCGGCGCGTGGTCACCCTGGAGCCCGTACCGCACCTGGCCCGTACGCTCGCCGCGACGGCGCCCGCGAACGTACGGGTGGTGCGGGCGGCGGCCAGCGACCGGCCCGGCACCGCCCCGCTGTGGCAGCCGCCGCACGACACGCGCGGGGACCGCGGGGTGTCCTCGCTGGTCCGCCGCGACGGCCTGCACGCCACGACAGGCCAGTCCGTGGACTGTGTCACCCTCGACGAACTCGCCCTGGACGAGGTCGAGTTCGTGAAGATCGACGTGGACGGGGCGGAACTCGCCGTTCTGCGCGGCGCCGAGGCCCTCCTCGCCCGGGACCGCCCGGCGCTCTTCATCGAGCTGGAGACCCGCATCCAGCCGATCACCCCGGTGGTACGGCATCTGCGCGCTCGGGGCTACGAGGGCTGGGTGCTGCCCGGCGCCGACTGGCTGCCGCTGCCCTCGTTCGATCTGGCGGCGCACCAGCGCGGCACCGCGCACATCGCCTCGCAGGGCCTGCTGCGCCGGGCCCTGACCCCGGCGGCCCGCCGCCCGCGCTACGTCAACTCGGTGCTGTTCCTGCCGGACGGCCGCACCCCGGGCTCCGTGCGCGACCATGAAAGACATGGCACCCGCGCGACGCACCCCGCCCACCGGTCCCGCTGACCCCTTCGGCCCGCTCGAGTTCCAGCTCGTCCTGCTGCGCCGGATGGCGGACCACAATCCGGAGCTGGTCGAGACGGCCCGCGCGGACCTCGGCGTCTCGGTGGCGGACATGCGGGAGGCGAACCGGCGCTGGCAGGCGATGCTGCACGCCCCGCGCTCCCGCGCGGCGGCGTCGCGGTACCGCTCGGTCCTCGGCGCCCCCGCGTCCGAACGCCCCCGCCGGCTGGGCGACCTGACCTGCACGGCGCTCCAGTGGCCGGTGCCGCTGTGGCCCACGCTCCGGTTCGAGGTGCTCCTGGCCCCCACGGGCGCGGTCTGGAACGAATGGCTGACCCGCGCCCCCGGCGCCCCGGGCCCCGCCCTGCGCACCCTCGCCGACCTGACCCCCTGGTCCTGCACGGTCGACGAGGCGGCCCGCGCCTTCGCCCCGGCCCGCCCCCTGGAGGGCTCGGCCCCGACCCGCTGGGGCCTGGAGTTCACGGCCCCGGACGAGGACGGCACCCCGCGCCGGATCCGGGCCGAGTTCACCTGGGGCCTGCTCCAGCGCTGGACGGAGATCACGCCGGAACGTCTGCGCGGCTGAAGTCTCGTCGCCCGGTGCGGTAGGTGGGGGCTGGTCTTCGGGTGCGGGCCCGGTGAGGGCTGGTCGCGCAGTTCCCCGCGCCCCTGAAATGCAGGCGCTACGCGCCGCATTTCCCCGATAGAGGTACGGGGGCCTGATTCCCCCGATCAAGGTGCGGGGTGCCTGTGATCTGGGGAAGGCGCGGCGAAGCCGCATACCTTCCAGGGGCGCGGGGAACTGCGCGACCAGCCCCCACGCACCCGCACCCGGCGACGAGACCGCAGCCACGCAGACGCCCCCCGGTTCAAGCTCAGCGCAGCGCTACGCCGACTTCACGATCGCCTCGGCGACCGCGTCCACGGACCCCGGATGCACCGCGCTCAGGAACAGGTTCGGCTCGACGAGCTCCAGCTCCATGACACACGGCCGCCCATCGGCCCCGTCGACAAGATCCACGCGCGCGTAGAGCAACTGCTCGGGCCCACCGGGCACGGCCGCGAGGGCCCGCTCGGCGACGGCGAACTCGGCCTCGGTCGGCTCCCACGGTTCGAGGGAGGGGTGCGGGACCTTGCGCGCGTCGAACGCGACCCCGGCGGAGAGCACCGCGCCCTTGCGGATCGCGTGCAGGAACCGGCCGCCGTAGAAGAGCACGGCGCGCTCCCCGCTGACGTCGATCCCGTCGACGTAGGGCTGCACCATGGCGGTCAGCCCCTCGTCGTGCATCCGCGCCAACTGCCGCAGCGCGACGTCCTGTTCGGCCGGGGCGTAGCGGGCCGCGTAGCGGGCGCCGGCGCTGGAGGTCGGCTTGATCACGAAGGCGCGGTCGGCGGGCAGCTCGGGGGCGGCGCCCGGCGGCACGTACGCCGTCGGGACGATGGGCACGCCGGCCTCGGCGAGTTCGCCGAGGTAGCGCTTGTCGGTGCTCCAGCGGATCACGCCGGGCGGGTTGGCGAGGCGGGTCGCGGCGGCGCAGCGCTCGGTCCAGGCGAGGAACTCGTCGCGGCGCCAGCTGTAGTCCCAGGTCGAGCGGACGACAGCGAGGTCGTACGCGCTCCAGTCGACGTCGGGGTCGTCCCACACGACGACGTCGGCGCGGGCGCCGAGCCGCTCGATCCCCTCGACGAGCAGCGGCAGGTCCGCGTCCACGGGCCCGCCGTCCTCGCCGACCCGATACGTGACCAGTGCTATCCGTGCCAACGCCTTCTCCTCACCTTGTCCGCCCAGGCCGGTCCGGGCTCATCCTCTCAAGGTGACCCCGAGGCGGTCGAAGGTCATCGTCTCGTCGGTGACCCGCACGTCGGTGCCGGTGAACCGGTCGGCCCCGAGCCGGTCCCGGACGAACGCCCGCAGTTCAGGCCCGTAGGAGTCGAGCCGGTCGAGCACGGCCCGGGGCACCTCGATCGTTCCGTAGAAGAGGCGCGGACTTGAGGTGAGGCCGGGGCTCTGGACACTCTGTCGCAGACCGTCGACGGTGTGCAGGGTGAGCCGGAGCTCCTCTCCCCCGGCACGCAGGACCAGCGGGGTGGCCTCGACGGCCACGGCGAACGGGCCGACCTCGGCCGTCACGTCGCCGATCGCACCGGTGTAGCGGTAGGGCGACGGTGCGGCGAGGGTGTCGTCGGAGCGGTCCTCGGGGGTGTTCTGGAGGGTACGGCCGGTGACCGGCTCGTCGGTGGGCTCGAAGGTCCACTCGGTCGCGGTGAGGGCCTTCTTCCAGTAGCCGGTGCGGCCGTGATCCTTGCCCTCGACGCGCAGTTCGCGGGCGTCCGACCCGGTGCCGGTCTTGTGGATCGAGATGCGGTCGGTGACCTGGCCGGGGATCTTGGGCTGATGGATCCAGTCGGGGGCGGGCAGCTGGATCTTGGGGACCGCGGCCCCGCGCTGGTCCTCGTAGGAGTAGGAGAAGAAGACCTTGTCGGAGCCGGAGATGTCGAAGTCGTACAGGCGCGTGTACATGTCGCCGTAGCGGTTGACGACGAACGAGGTGGACGCGGCGGTCGACAGGGCGCGCGCCTGGAAGCGGCCGCGGAGCGGGGTCGCCATCTCGTAGCTGTGGTCGGCGGGGAGCCAGGGGTCGACGTAGGTGATGCGGCTGCCGTCCTCGTTGAGGGCGAAGACGTGCGACACCTTGGCCAGGCCGACGGGGTGGTCGTTGCCCGCGGTGTCGCGCCACACCTTGTCCTCGCCGAGGGAGAGGACGGACCAGGTCCAGCGGTCGGTGCCGTACGGGACGGTGTTGCCCTCGCCTAGCCAGAGCGGGGCGCCGTAGCGGTAGGTCCAGTTCCAGGCCCAGGGCGCGTTGAGGGCGTGGTCCATCGTGTAGATGCGGTGGCTCTCGTCGACGGCGACCATCTCGTCGTCGTCGACGGAGATCCCGGTGACGTGCCCGGCGAGGCAGCCGGGCAGCACCATCTCCCGCCAGCCGCCCCGCTTCGCCGCTTCCTTGACGTAGACCAGGCCGTCGCGCAGGACGAAGGACCAGCGCCGGTTGAACGTCCCGGTGGTGCCGCGCAGATGGATCTGTGGGGGCAGGTCGACGGTCGCGGGCTTGAGTGCGGACAGGCCCAGGGTGCTGTCGCCGGGGGCGAGATCGGCGAGCCCGGCGGTGCCGACCGGCCGGCAGTCGGTACCGGCCGCGGCGGGTGCGGCCGGGGCGAGTGCGGCGGCCGTGAGGAGGGCGGCGGCGGCCAGCGAGCGTCTCAGCATGTCAGTTCCGTCCAGGGAGGGGAGCTGGAGTCTGACACCGGCGGGGTGGCGACAGCAGCAGCCGCCTTATTACTGTTAGGTAACAGGTTACCGGCGGTTACCCGAGGCTCCGCGCGGCGCCCGTCCACCGCCCCGCGACCGGCGCCCCGCATGCTGGACCGGGACCGGCCCCGTCACCCCTCAGGAGCGCACGTGCCCACCCTTCCGAAGTCCGATCCGCGGGGCGCCGCGCACCCCGAGCTGGTGTGCGACCCCGGTATCTTCCGGCCGCTGCCGGACCCCGCGCCGCCCGCCGAACCGAATCCGCTGGGCTGGCCCGGGTACGAGGAGTCGAAGGCGCGGGCCGTCGCGCGCAGTGGTGCGTCCGAGTCGGTGGTGGCCGGCACGGCGACGGTGTGCGGTGTCCCGGCGGTCGTCGTGGCCTTCGCCTTCGGGCACCTGGGCGGTTCGCTCGGCCGGGCCACCGGCGACCGGATCGAGGCCGCGCACGCGCACGCCCGCGCGCACGGCCTGCCGGTCGTCTCCCTGGTCGCCACGGGCGGCAGCCGGATGCAGGAGGGCATGCTCGCGCTGACCCAGCTTCAGCGCGCTGCCCGGCAGTGCGCGCTGACCCGGGCCGCCGGGCTGCCGCAGATCGCGGTGGCCTGCGACCCGACGACCGGGGGCGGCTGGGCGACGCTCGGCGCGGGCGCGGACGTCACCCTGGCGCTGCCCGGCGCGCAGATCGGCTTCGCGGGGTCCCGGGTGCGCCCGGCGGACGCGGACCCGGCGGCGTACACGGCGGAGGGGCAGCGGGCGGCGGGCGCGGTCGACGCGGTCGTGGCGCCGGACGTGCTGCGTGAGGACGTCGGGCGCCGGCTGCGGCTGCTCACGGCCCGCACCCCGGACCCGGAACCGGCCCCGGTGCCCGCCGCGCTGGGCCGCACCGACCTGCCGGCCACCGGCTGGGACGCGGTGCTGCGTGCGCGAGCCCCCGAACGGCCGCACGCTCCCGCCTACTTGGACGCCTGCTTCACGTACCGCGAGGAACTGCGCGGCGACCGGGCGGGCGGCGTGGACGACGGCATCCTGTGCGGCTTCGGGGCGCCCCGGCCCGCGTACGGGGATCCGGGGCGGACGGTCGCGTACGTGGCGCAGTGCGGCACGGCGACGACCCCGGCGGGCTACCGGACCGCGACGCGGCTGATCCGGCTCGCGGGCCGGCTCGGCATCCCGGTGCTGACCCTGGTCGACACCCCGGGCGCCGCGAACGGCGCGGAGGCGGAGCGGGCGGGCGCGGGTCCCGCGATCGCGGAGCTGTTCGTCGCGGTCGCGGAGTGTCCGGTGCCGGTGACGACGCTGGTGATCGGAGAGGGCGGTTCGGGCGGGGCGCTGGCGCTCGCGGCGCCGGGGAACACCTGGGTGACCCCGGACGCGCACTTCTCGGTGATCGCCCCCGAGCTCGCGGCCGCGATCCTCAAGCGGCCGGCCGACCAGGTCCACGAGACCGCCGCTCAACTGCGGCTTCGTCCACAGGACTTGGTGGATCTGGGGGTGGTGCGGGGCATCGCCTGACATGACCCCGCAACCGAACAGGCGAGCAGTTGTTCCCTTGAACAGGTGATCGTCGCCTCAGAGTTTGCATGTGACCCAGGTGAACAACGATGCTTACGGAGCGCAAGCAACGGGCTGCAGACCGTAGCGAAACGCATCGCGATGCACGTGCAAGTCCCACACACATGCAACACCTCTAGGAGAACGCGACACCATGAACCTGCTTACCGACATCCTCGCCGGCGTCTTCAACTTCGTCGGCTGGCTCGTGTAACACGCCTGTCGGGCGCACGCATGCGGCGCCGTCTCCCCCGGTCCCACGGGGAGGCGGCGCCTTCCGCGTTCTTCGGGTGTCTCCTCGGGGCCGGTCAGCCCTGCGCCGCCGCGCGCATCACCTCCGCCAACTCGCCCCGCAACCGGGAGAATTCGGGGGTCGTGCGCAGGCTCGCCACATCGGCGGCGCCGCGCGCGAGCGCGACCGGGACCTCCGCGACGACCCGGCCCGGACCCGCGGCCATGACGAGGACCCGCGAGCCGAGCAGCACCGCCTCGTCGACGGAGTGCGTGACGAACAGGACGGTCGTGCCCGTGGTGTCGGCCAGGTCCCGCACCTCCTCCTGGAGCCGTTCCCGGGTCAGCGCGTCCAGCGCGGCGAACGGCTCGTCCATCAGCAGGACTTGGGGCTCGGCCGCGAGCGCCCGCGCGAGGGCGACCCGCTGCTGCTGACCGCCGGACAGCTGCCAGGTGCGCCGCCGTGCCGTACCGGCGAGGCCGACCCGCTCCAGCAACTCCGCGACCCGCTCCGCCCGTTGCCCCCGGGGCACCCCGTGCCGGGCCAGCGCGAACGCGATGTTCCCGCCGACGGTGCGCCAGGGGAACAGACGGGGCTGCTGGAAGACGACCCCGACCGTGCGCCGCACGTCGACGCCGCCCGTCGCGGGCCGTTCGAAGCCCGCGACCAGGCGCAGCAGCGTCGTCTTGCCGCAGCCCGAGGGGCCGACCAGGACCACGAACTCGCCCGCGCCGACGCTCAGGGACACCTCGCAGACGGCGGTCACGGCGTCGGAGCCCTTGCCGCCGTACCGGACGCCGACCCCGTCGAGCACGATGTCCGCGAGGTCGCGGCCGGCGTCCTTCTCCGCCGTCTCACTTCGCGGCACGGTTCAGCTCCTTCACGGCGAGGGCCCGCTCGAACACCGGGCGTCCCGGCACCGCGTCCACGGCCTTCTGCCCCTTGAGGAACACGGCGGCGTCCCGCAGGTTCGCGGCGAGGGCGCCGGGTGCGCCCGGCCGTCCCAGGTACTGTGCGCCCCGCTGCTCCTCGGCGCTGAGCAGCACGAGCTGCCTCAGCTGGCGCTTCGCCTCGCCGGCGGGGATGCCGAGCTCGGCGCCGATCGACGCGGCGGCCTTGTCCGGCTGGTTCTTCGCGCGGGCGACGGCCCGGTCCTCGGCCTTCAGCCAGGCGGTGACGATCTCCGGGTGCTCGGCCGCGAAGTCGTCGGTGACGACGCCCAGGTCGGCGGTGGGCTTGCCGGCCGCCGCGATCTTCCGGCTGGTGGTGAGGACGGTGCCGTCCTTCTCCAGTTCGCCGAGCGTCGGCGTCCACACGTACGCGGCGTCGATGTCGCCGCGCTGCCAGGCGGCGAGCGCGTCCTGCGGCTGGAGGTCGACGAGCGTCACGTCGGAGGTCTTCAGCCCGGCGTCGTCGAGCGCGGCGAGCAGCGAGTAGTGCGAGGTGGAGCCGAACGGCGCGGCGATTTTCTTCCCCTTGAGGTCCTTCACCGCCTTGACGCCCGTGCCCTTCTTCGCGACGAGGGCCTCGTTGTCGCCGATGACGTCGTGGATCCAGAGCACCTTGTACGGGATGTCGAGCGGGGCGGACAGGCCCTTGGCGACGGGGCTGGAGCCGGCGAGTCCGAGGTCGACCGCGCCGGAGATCACGGCGGTGTTCACGTCGCCGCCCGAGTCGAACCTCACCCACTTCACGTCGGCGTCGGGCAGCGCCTTCTCGAGGAGCCGCTCGTGCTTGACGACGAGGTCGGCGTTGGGGATCGCCTGGTAGGCGATGCGCACCTGGGTCCGGCCCGAGGCGCTGTCGGAACCGCCGGTGCCGCAGGCGGTCGCGGTGGCGGCGAGGGTGAGCGCGGCGGCGGCCGCGAGGAGCGTACGGCGGTGGGAGGGCATGACGGATCTCCAGAAGCAGACAGGACAGGGGCGGCAACAGGCGGGAAAGGGGGGCCGGAAGCAGAAGGGGCAGGCGAGTTCAGGCGCGTCCGCGCCAGGGGACGGCGGCCCGTTCGACGGCCTTCAGCAGTGCGTCGAGCACGATGCCGGAGACGCCGATGGCGAGGATGCCCGCGATGACGACGGCGGTCTGGTTGTAGCGCTGGGCGTCACGGATCATGCCGCCGATGCCGGGCACGCCGTTGACGGTCTCGGCGGCGACGACGGAGGTGTAGGCGACGCCGACCGCGATCCGGACGCCGGTGAGGATCTCGGGCAGCGCCGCGGGCAGCCGCACGGCGAGCAGCAGGGTCGCCGGCCCGGAGCCGAGGGCCCGCGCGGCCTCGACGAGATCGCCGGGCACGTCACGGACGGCGGCTGCGGTCGCGGCGGCGATCGGCGGCAGCGCGGCGACGACCAGGAGCCAGATCTTCGGCGACTCGTCGATGCCGAACCAGATGACGAGCAGGGACAGGTACGCGAGCGGCGGCAGCGTCCGCAGGAAGGTGACCGCCGGTTCGAGGACGACGGCGACGGGCCGCACCGCGCCGATGACCAGGCCGAGCGGGACGCCGACCAGGGCCGCGTAACCGGTGCCGATGCCGATCCGGCGCAGGCTGACGGCCAGGTGCTCGGTGAGGAGGTGGCCACTGTAGCCGTCGGTCATCCCGACGGCGAAGGCGTGCCCGACGTCGCCGGGGGACGGTACGAGGACGCGGGGCCACAGTTCGGCGGCGACGGCCGCCTGCCAGGCGGCGAGCAGGACGGCGAGGGCGATCAGCCGCAGGGCCAGCCACTGTGCGGCCTCCCGGCCGGGTCGTGCGGGGCGCGGGACACGCGCGGCGGCCGGGCGCGTCCCTGGCCCGGTGTCCGGGGACCGGGTCTTCAGCTGTGCGGTGCTCATGCCTGGGCACCCACCAGGCGCCGCAGCCGCGGGGCGACCTCCTCGCCGACGCGGAACGCCTCCTCCAGGTGCGGGTAGCCGGAGAGGATGAACTCGGAGATGCCGAGTTCGGTGTACTCGTGGAGGCGTCGGGCCACCTCGTCGTGGCTGCCGACGAGGGCGGTGCCGGCGCCCTCGCGGACCAGGCCGATGCCCGCCCAGAGGTTGGGCGCGACGGTGAGGCCGTCGGCGCTGCCGCCGTGCAGGGCCGTCATCCGGGCCTGGCCGGTGGAGTCCATGCGGGCGAAGCGTTCCTGGCTGGCGCGGATCGCCTCGGGATCCATCGCGGCGAGGATCCGGTCGGCCTCGGCCCAGGCCTCGGCGGCGGTGTCGCGGCTGATGACGTGCAGGCGCAGGCCGAAGCGCAGCGACGGGTTGCGGCCGCGGAGCCGCTCGACGCGCTCGGCGACGGCGGCGGGCGGTTCGCCCCACAGGAGCTGGACGTCGGCGCGGCGCGCGGCGACGGCCTCGGCGGCGTCGGACGCCCCGCCGAAGTACAGCGGGACCTTGAACTCGACGGCGGGGTCGGTCAGTTGGGCGCCCTCGACCTGGACATGCTGGCCCTGGAAGTCGATGCGCTTGCCGTCGAGGAGGTCGCGGAGCACGGCCATGACCTCGTCGGTGCGGCCGTACCGCTGGTCGTGCGCCAACTGGTCCCCGTAGGAGCGCTGTTCGACGGAGTCGCCGCCGGTGACGACGTTCAGGCGCAGGCGTCCTCCGGTGAATCTGCGGAAGGCGTCGGCCTGTTGGGCGAGCAGGGTGGGGCTGCTGAAGCCGGCCCGGAAGGCGACGAGGAAGCCGATGCGTTCGGTGTGCTGGGAGAGGGCCGAGGTGAGGATCCACGGGTCCACACAGCCGAGCCCGACCGGGGTGAGCAGGGAGGTGAAACCGGCCTGCTCGGCGGCGCGCGCCACCTGCGCGAGGTAGCCGATGTCGGCCCGCCGCCGGGTCGCGGCGCCGGTCCTGCCCTGCACGGACGTGACGCCGCCGGGGTCGCGTCCGTCGCCTCCGGTGGGCAGGAACCAGTGCAGCAGCGGGCGGTTTTCGGGCATGGGGCACCTCGGGCTCATGGCGTGATGACGTGCCGGCGGCGCAGGCCGCCGGACGGCCCGGGACGCGGGCACGGACACGGGCGGGGCGGCGCGCGGGAGCACGTCGGACAGGTGAGAACAGGGAAGAAGAAGGGGCCTTCAGCGAGGGAAGGCCCGGCGACGCCGCCTACGGGGCTGCTTCAGCAGCCGGACGGAGCGCGCAGACAGATGGCCCGACACAGCATCGTGGAGACACGCAGCAGATCCACGTGACGACGCGAGACGAGTACAGGGGCCATGCACGCATCCTTGCCGCGAACACGCCGCCGCGACAAGACATGTCCACATGGCGGGCGGTTGCGTACCGGCATACGAAACAGCCGGGGCCCGGCGCGGAGGTGCTCCGCGCCGGGCCCCGGCCTCGAACTCCCTTTTTCAGACGGTCACTTCACGCCGATCGCCCGCACGATCTCCTGCGTGACGGTCGCGCCCTTGTCGTCGTGGGCGGAGGCCCGCAGCGAGACGGACGCCGCGTCCTCGGGGATCCGCAGCTCGCCGGTCCAGGACGCCCCGGTGCCGTCGAGGGCGACGGACTTCCAGGTCTTGCCGTCGTCGTAGGAGACCTCCAGCCTGCCGCCGCCCAGGGTGCCGGTGCCGGTCGCGCCCTTGATGTACTCGGCGTACAGGCCGACGGGCAGCGAGGCGCCCGCGCGGACCTTTCCGGTGAGGTCGGTGTCGACGTCGAAGCCGAGGTTGATCATCGGAAGGAAGTGCCACTCGTCGTCGGCCGGCCGCGCCGAGCGGACCGTCCACTCGGTGTGCCCGGTGGTGCCGAGGCTCCACTTCTCGGGGTCGAGCGCCGTGTCGGTGACGACCTTGTACGTCTTCTCTTCCGGGGCCGCGTTCCACACGTACCCTGCGGAGCTGATCCTGCGGCCCTGGCTGACGCCGTCGGCGAACACCTCGGTGTACTGCTTCATCCCGCTCTCGGGGTCGTACGCGTCACCGAACCCCGTGTGGTCGGGACCCGAGTCGCCCCAGCCCGGCACGTTGAACTGGATCTGGTCGGCGGCGCGCTCCTGGCCCCAGCCGAGCCCGGTGCCGAGCCACGGGTGCCAGACCGGCTTGAACCAGTTGAGCTCCGTGTGCCGGCCGGCCTTGTAGGTGACCAGTCCGGAGCGCTCCTCCAGGCCCGGCACGATGACGGACTCGTGCCACTTCTGGCCCGGCTCCATGGACACGTAGTCGGTGCGCCGGTCAGGGAAGGTGTGGCGCTCCAGGAATCCGACGCCGACCTTGAAGGTGTCGGTGATCGAGAAGCGGAACTCACCGCCGTCGGCCTTCCGGTCGCCGCCGTAGTACGTGGTGTCGACGGTGGCGAGGTCCTTGCCGTCCGGGGCGTAGAGGAGGCCGCGGTCGGGCACGGCGCCCGTGTAGCCGTTCGACACGTCATACATGTACGAGGCGTCCTTGGTGCCGGTCATGTCGAGCGGGCGGCCGTCGCGGGCGCGGGTCTGGAGCCGGGCGAAGTCCTCCTTGTTCACGCTCGCGATCTGCAGCGGGCGGTCCTCGTAGTTCTCGTCGTAGAAGACGGTGTTGAGGCGGCCGGGCGCGTCGTCGCCGATGAACAGGGCCTTGGCGCCCGCGTCCTGGGCGGCCTGCGCGATCTGCGCCGGGGTGAGGGTGCCGTCGGCGTGCACGAGGACGGCCTTGCCCCGCACGTCCTTGTCCGCGTACGCGCCGGGCGCGCCGTTGCCCGCGTCGACGAGGCCGAGCCTGGTGCGGCCCTGGAGCAGCGTGGAGCCGGGCTGCTCGAAGGTCTCGCCGATGCCGTCCACGGCGACGCGAGGCTGTCCGTGCCGCCAGACGGTGCGGTACTCGAAGCTGCCGCCGGTGACCTTCTTCGTCGGCGCGGCGAACAGCGAGTCGTACTTGATCGGGACCTGGACGATGCCGAGGACGTCGGCGCCGTTCGCCTTGCGGTCGTACTCCATGAGGCGCTGGCGCGGGTCGGTGTCCTTGGGCAGCCGGAGCCCGGTCTCGCGCAGGGTGCGTCCGTCGAGGGTGATCTCGCGGTCCTGGTCGAGGGTGATCTCGGGGTTCGAGAGGTAGGCGAGGCCGAGCGAGTCGGGGCCGCTCGCGCCGCGCACGTCGAGGAAGGTGTCCGCGGTGTACGTGCCCGGCTTCAGGCGCAGTTGGACGGTGCCGGAGTCACCGACGGCGACGATGCCCGGGTCGGTGCCCTCGGCGAGCTCCTGAAAGACGATGTTCGCGGGGGTCGGCTCGCCGTCCCGGTCCTTCACGTGGACGGTGAGCGTGTACCGCTCCTCCTCCTTGACCAGGCCGAACGCCGTGTGCGCGACGGGGGTCCCGGCGGCGCTCGCCACGATCCGCCCGCTCACGTTGCCGACGGCGGCCTTGCTGCCGTCGCCGGTGACGGTGGTGGAGGCGGTGCCGTGCGCGGGCACGGTCAGCTTGTCGTCGGCGAGCGTCACGACCCCGTCGGAGGCGCCCTCCGCCGCGAGGCTCAACTCCACCGGCTGATCCGAGGAGTTGGAGTAGGTGACCTTCTTGGTGACCGGCTCATTGCTCTCGTAGGGCCACTTGAAGAAGCCCAGGTCGGCGCTGCCGGTCGCGGTGATCTTCGCGGCGACGGCGTCGGGAACCGAGACACGGCCCGCGCCGATGGCGTACGCCGAGTCGTCGAGCTGCTTCGAGGTCGACATCAGGGCGTCCTTGAGCTGCGCGCCCGTCCAGTCCGGGTGGGCCTGCGCGAGCAGCGCGGCGACACCCGCGACGTGCGGCGTCGCCATCGACGTACCGCTCATGGTCGTGTACGAGCCGGAGCCGGCGACGAGGGAGGAGCGGGCGGCGAGGATGCCCACGCCCGGGGCCGACACATCGGGCTTCAGCCCCTGGTCGCCGTAGCGCGGGCCCTGGCTGGAGAACTCGGCCCGCTCGTCCTGGCTGTCGACGGCGCCGACGGTGAGGGCGGAGTCGGCGGCGCCGGGCGAGCCGATCGTGCCGGGCCCGTAGGCGTTGCCGGCCGCGATCACGAACAGGGCGCCGGTCTCGGCGGACAGGGAATCGACGGCGGCGGCCATCGGGTCGGTGCCGTCGCTGCCCTCCGAGGAGCCGAGGCTCATGGAGACGACCTTCGCCTTGATGTCCTTGGCGGCCCACTCCATGCCGGCGATGATCTCGGACTCGGTGCCGAAGCCGTCGTCGCTGAGCACCTTGCCGACGGCGAGCGTGGCGTCCGGGGCGACGCCCTTCTCCTTGCCGTCGGAGGCGGCGCCGGAGCCGCCGACGGTCGAGGTGACGTGCGTGCCGTGGCCCTGACGGTCGGCGACCTCCTGACCGGCGATGAACGACTTCGACTCGCTCACGCGCGAGGCGAGGTCCGGGTGCGTCGTGTCGTAGCCGGTGTCGAGGACGGCGACCTTGACGCCCTTGCCGGTGAGCCCGGCCTCCCACGCCTTCGGCGTCCCGATCTGCGCGTTGGACTGCTCCATGTCGGCCTTCACCCGGCCGTCGAGCCACACCTTGGCGATGCCGTCGGCGAACGCGTCCTTCTCCGTGGCCGCGTTCCAGAAGGTGCGGCCCTTGGCGGCGGCGAGTGCGGCGCCACCGACACTGGACAGCTTCCGGGTGCGCTCGGAGCCCTTGGGGGTGAGTGCGGCGGAGCGCGCGCTCTTGCCCTTGTAGGTGACGATGAGCGGGGTCGCGTCGGCCTTGTTGTCGGCGAGGCCCTGCTCGATCAGGGCGCTGACGTCGAAGAGCCGGGGGTCGAGGGTCTTGGCGGCCAGGTAGGGCTGCGCCTCCTCGGGTACGACGGTGATCCGTCCGTCGCTCACCTGGGTGCGCACGGTGCCGTCGGCTCCCTGGGGCCGTTTCACGTCGACGGTCTTCCTGCCGCCGCCGAGGTCGGTGACGGTGACCTTGTCGCCGGTGACCAGCGTCACCGTGTGGGCGGCGCGGGCGGCCTTGGTGGTCTGCCGCGCCGGGGTGTCCGGGCCGGTCGGGCCGGTGCCGTCCGGTGCGGCGTGCGCTCCCGCCAACGGCAGCAGGGCGAGGGTGAGCCCTGCCGACAACAGCGCCGCGGTACGTCTCGCTACTGGTCCTCTGGTCATCTTGGCCTCTCTTTGCAGGCTTCCGATCGGGGGTGGTGCCAGAGTGCTAGGAGGAGTGTGAACGACCTTCTGCGTCAGCGGAGTTGAACTGTGGTGGCGGATGACCGCCGTGACACCTTCCCGCCAGGGCACAATGGCGGGGAGGCAGGGACGAGGCTGAGGGGGGACGAAGTCGTGGACGGGTTGGTGGAGTTCGAGGTCACCGAGGGTGCGCCGGTGCTGTTCGAGGCGGTCGGCGAGGACGCGGAGCCGGACGGCGCCCGGCATGTGAACCGGGACAACGACGCGGTGCGGGCCTCCCGCACCTTCGAGCAGTCCCTCGGCGCGGTCCGCTCGGCGGCCGAGTCGGCGCTGCGCGTGCTGCGGGACGGCGCGCTGAAGCCGGACGCGGTGGAGATCGAGTTCGGCGTGAAGATGTCGGCGGAGGTCGGGGCCGTCATCACGAAGGGCGCCGCCGAGGGGCATCTGGTGGTCAAGCTCAGCTGGTCCTCCGGCCCCGGCCCGGCGGAGGAGGACACGGCCGGCCGATGAACGACTGCCAGTGGCAGGCCCGCATCGAGCGGGCCGGGCGCATTCTCGGGTCCGGCTTCCTGATCGCCGGACGGACCGTGCTGACCTGCGCGCACGTCGTCGCCGGCGCGGACGGGCCACTGACGGTGACGTTCCCCAACCGCCGGTCCGAACGCCCGGTGGAGGCCCGGGTCCTGGTGGGCGCGGGCTGGCACGGCGACGCGACCGCGCCGGGTGACCTGGCGGTGCTGGAGCTGGCCCGGGAGGTCGACGTGGCACCGGCCCGGTTCGGCACGGAGAGCGAGGCGTACGCGGGCGCCGACGGCCGGGCGCCGACCCTGCACGCGTACGGCTTCCCGAAGAGCTTCGACGAGGGCACGCAGGCCGCGTACCGGACCGTGAGCCCGACCCGGGTCCGCGACGAGTGGGTCGAGCTGGTCGCGGACCTCGCGCACGGGCAGCCGCTGCGCTCCGGGTTCAGCGGCGCGGCCCTCACCGTCGCGGGCACGAACCGGGTCGTCGGCATCGTCACGAGCGTGACGGGCGGCGCGGGCACGATGACGGGCCGGATGATGCCCCTGTCGGTCATGGTCCGGTACTGGGAGGACCTCGTCCTGTACCTGCCGGGCCCGGCCCGGCTGAACGCGCTGGTGGAGAAGGCGCTGCGGACCGGGCTCGACTGCCGTCCGGAGCGGCTGTACCGGCAGGCGGCGGGCCCCTGGGCGCCGCCCGTCCCCTCGCACGAGCTGCGCTCCCTGCCGATGGCGGCGTGGCACGCGCTGAACGCGCCGGAGCCGGAGGTCGCCGAGCGGTTCGCGGACCGGCTCGAGGAGCTGCTCGGCGAGAGTGCGCGGGAGCGGCCGGGCCGGGCCCCGGCGGCCTGGACGCCGGTGGTGTTCACCGTGGAGCACAGCGGGGCCGGCGAGGACGAGGTGCGGGTGACCGTGTCGGCGTACCACGAGGGCCATCCGCATCTGGTCGAGGAGCCGCGCACGCTGCCGAGCTCGGAGGTGCCCGGCTACGTCGAGTCGGTCATCGACACCGCGATCGACCATCTCCCGGACGACACCGACGAGTTGGTGGCCTTCGAGCTGCCCCGGCCGTTCCTCAACTGGCCGGTGGACCGCTGGCCCGCGGGCGACGGCGACCCGACGCCGCTGGGCTGCGCCTACCCGGTGGTGGTCACCGCGCACAGCCGGCGCGAGGGTGGCCGGCGGCGCCGGCTCGCGAAGAGCTGGCGGGCGCGCGGGGACCGGCCGGCGTCCGGGGTGCACCGCGTCGACTGCTCCGACGGTCCGCCGCCCAGCCAGTCGGACCTGGCCCGGGCCGACGTGGTGGGCTTCGCCGCGCCGCCGGGGCCCGGTCCGCGGCCGCACTTCGACACGGCGCTCGCCAAGCCGGTCCCGGTGCTGCTGTGGCCGCGCACCGGCTGCGCGGGCGGCCACGAGGACGGCACGCCGTGCCCGGGCACGGCGTTCCTCGACGCCCTCGGCACGTATGTGTCCGGTCTGCCGCTCGACGAACTCCCGCAGCACATCATGGCGTTGCGGGAGCGGGCGAGCGCGCAGGAGCAGCACTGGGCGCACGACATCCAGCTGCTGTGGGACTCCCCGCGCTGCTTCCCGGCCCCGGACCGGGAGGCACTGCACCGCCACTGCCCGGTCGCCTGATCGACCCGCATCATCCACGAACGACGACGAATCGAACGACGTACGGAGACGAGCCGAACATGCCGCAGTGGTCCGTGTACACGGGAGCGTCCGCGCCGCACGACGGCATCGACCGGCTGCCCGCCCCGCCGCCCTGGCGCGCGTTCGACGGCGGCCCGGTCCTGCCGCCGCCTGCCGAGGACGCGGACACGGCGGCGGTCTCGCCCGACCGGCTGCACCGCGCCCACACCTACCGGCCGACGCCGGAGAGCGTCGACCTGGTGAACGCGGCGCTGTACCTGCGCCGTCCGCTCCTGGTCACCGGGCCGCCCGGCACGGGCAAGTCCTCCCTCGCCTACGCCGTCGCCCGCGAGCTGCGGCTCGGCCCGGTCCTGCGCTGGAACGTGACGAGCCGCTCGACGCTCGCGGACGGCCTGTACCGCTACGACCCGCTCTCCCGCCTGTACGCGGCCCGCGGAGAGCGGCGTCCGCCCACGGAAGGCGTGGCGGACGTCGCCGACCACCTGCGGCTCGGCCCCCTCGGCACCGCGCTCCTGCCGCACGAGCGGCCGCGGGCGCTGCTCGTCGACGAGATCGACAAGGGCGACCTCGACCTGCCGAACGACCTGCTGAACGTGCTGGAGGAGGGCCAGTACGAGATTCCCGAACTGCTGCGCGCGGGCACCGAGGCGCGGGTGCGGGCCGACGGTACGGACGAGACGGTGCCGGTCGCGGCCGGCCGGGTGCGCTGCCGCGCGTTCCCGTTCGTGGTGCTGACCAGCAACGGGGAGCGGGAGTTCCCGCCCGCGTTCCTGCGCCGCTGCGTCCGGCTGCGGCTGCGCCGCCCGGGCCGGGACCAGCTGGCCGCGATCGTCGACGCGCACCTGGGCGAGACCGACGGGTACGCCGAGGAGCTGATCGGCCGGTTCCTGCGGCGCGCCGACGCGGGCGAGCTGGCCACGGACCAGTTGCTCAACGCGCTGTACCTCACGGGCGCGGCGGGCCTGGACGCGGCGTCCCGCGAGGAGCTCGCCCAGCAGCTCCTGCCGGGGCTCGGCGCGCGTCCCGACGACGGCGGCTGACGACGATGGCAGGTGACCTCGACCGGCTCGCGGCGGCGCTGGCCGCGGCGGCGGACGGCGAGCGGCCCACCCCGGCCGAGCTGGCGGAACTGCTGTGGCTGGCCCGGGCGTTGGACCGCGCGGAGAGCGCCGCGGGCACGGGCGACGCGGGGCCCTCCGGCGCTTCCGCTCCCGGTGGCGCTTCCGGTGGCGCGGGGTCCGGCGACGGGTCCACGGCACCGGCGGGTCCGCCGCACCCGCCGCCCGGCCCGCGCACGCCACCGGCCCCCGTCGACCAGCCCGCGCCGGCACCGCCCGAGCCCCGGCCGCTCATGCCGGAGCCGCCCCGGGTCACCCTCTACGTGGCCGAGGACCAGGCCGCCGGTCCGGCCGGGCCGCTGGCCCCCACGCCGCCGATGCTGCGGCACCCGCTGCCCCTGCAGCGCGCGCTGCGACCCCTCAAGCGCCGGGTGCCGTCGCCGACGGGCGTGCCGGAGCTCGACGAGCACGCCACCGCCGACCGCATCGCCCGGCTCGGCGGCGGACCCGACGCCTGGCTGCCCGTGCTGCGCCCGGCGCCCGAGCGCTGGCTGCGGCTCGTGCTGGTCCACGACAACGGGCCGACCATGCCGGTCTGGCGCCCCCTCCTGCGCGAACTGCACGGACTCTTCGGGCAGTCGGGCGTCTTCCGTACGATCGCCGTCCACGAGGCGTCGCCGGACGGCCGGATCCACGGCCTGGTCGTGCCGCCCGACGGCCGGACCGCCGTGCTGGTCCTCAGCGACTGCTCCGGCCCGCAGTGGCACTCCGGGGAGGCGGGCGCCCGCTGGTACGGCACCCTGCACGCCCTGGCCCGGCGCGTCCCGCTCGCGGTGCTCCAGCCGCTCCCCGAACGCCTGTGGCCCGGCACCGCCCTGCCCGCCGTACCGGGCCGCCTCACCGCCCCGCACCCGGCGGCGCCCGCGTCCGCGCTGGGTTTCGCCCCGTACGATCCCGACGCCTGGCCACGGCCCGAGGACGCCCCGGACGCGCTCGCGCTCCCGGTCCTGGAGGCGGACCCCCGCTGGCTGTCCCACTGGGCCCGGCTGACGGCCGCGCCGGGCGGCGCGCGGGTGCCGGGCGCGGCGGCCTGGCTGACCCCCGCGGGGCCCGCCGACGCGACGGCCCCGGACCCGGGCCCGGACCTGTCGGAGGCGGGCCGGTACGGCGCGACGGACCGGTCCGGGACGGTGGACCAGTACAGGACGGTCGAGCGGTACGGGACCGTCGACCCCTACGGGACGGCCGGCCCGGACGACGATCCGGACCCGATGACCGACGCCGAGCGGCTCGTGCTCGGCTTCCGGGGATCCGCCTCGCCGGAGGCGTTCCGGCTCGCCGGGCATCTGGCGCTCGGAGTGCCGCACCTGCCGGTGATGCGGCTCGTCCACTCCGTCCTGGAACCCGATCCGCGCCCGGCGCACCTCGCCGAGATCATCGTCTCGGGCATGCTCGTGGAGGTCCCCGGTCCGCCCGGCTCCTACGCGTTCCGCCCCGGCGTCCGGGAGCTGCTGCTGCGCTCCCTGCCGCGCAGCGAACGCGGACGCACGGCCCGACTCCTCGCGGAGCGCGGCGCGTTGATCGAAGCGCTGGTCGACACGGTGCCGCCGGAACTGCCCGTGACGACGTCGCCGGGGGCGGACCCCGGCGGGGACGGGGCGGTGGCGGAGGTCAGCGCCGAGACGCTGGAGCGCATGGGCGGCTCCGCGGCGCCGGCCGTCCCCGCCCCGGGGGTGCTGCTCGGCGGGCGTTACCGGCTCGTGCGGCAGGTGCGGCCCGGCGGCTCGGTGTGGCGGGCGCGGGACACGGGGTCCGGGGCGGCCGTGGCGGTGAAGCTGTACCCGTCGCTGCCCGCGCGGGGGCGCCCCGCGTTCCGTCACATGGCCGAGCGGCTGCGGCAGTTGCGGCATCCGAACGTCGTCGCCGTGTCCGACGCCGACACGGAGGCTCCGGTCCCCTATCTGGTGATGGAGTACCTGGACGGCGTCCCGCTCGGTTCCCTCACCCCGGGGCGGCTGCCCGGTGCCCTGCTGACCCGGGTGGCCGCGGGCCTGGGCGGCGCTCTGGTGGCGGTCCACGACGCCGGGTTCGCCCATGGCGGGGTGCGCGGATCGCGGGCGATGCTGCTGCCCGACGGCACGGTGAAGCTCGTCCAGTTCGCCCCCGCGAGCGCCGGCCAGACCGGCGCCTTCGACCGCGAAACTGAACAACTGGCCGCACTGTGCCGTCAGTTGGGCTGCGCGCCCGGGTTCACGCAGACCCTGCTCTCGGGCGACGCCGGGCAGATGGAGAGCAATCTGCGCGGCCTCGCCGACGGCCACGCACGGCTCGCGCTCGTCGACGACGGCGCCACGATCCGCCCCCCGCTCGTCTACAGCCTGCTCGGCCCGCTCAAGGTCCTCCCGAACGACGGCGACGACGCCCCCGAGATCCCGCTCTACTCCCCCGTCGACGCGGCCGTGCTGTGCGCCCTGCTCCTGCGCACCGGCCACCCGCTGACCCGCACCGAACTGGCCGACGCCGTATGGGACCCCGAGGACCGCCCCGAGGACCCGGACGCGGCGCTCGCCGCCTGCGTGTCCCGGCTGCGCGGGGCCGGCGCCGGTCTGATCGCGGAGGTCGACGACGGGTACGCGGTGCACACGAGCGCCGACCTGCTCGACGTGACGGAGCTCCTGAACGCGGCGCGGACCGCGGACACCGCCTACACGAACCGCACGCCCCTGACCCTCGGCTCCACCCGCGCCCTCGTCCAGCACGTCCTCGACCTGTACGAAGGCACCCCACTGGACGGCGTCCCGGGCCCCGGCGCGGAGGCGGCCCGCGCCGAACTCACCGAGCTGCGCCTGACGTTGCTCGCGCTGCGGGCCGACCTGGACCGGGAGTCCCGGGTGCCGCTCGTCCCCGCCCCGTCGGCGAAGACGCCCTCGGAGCCCGAGCCGGCCGTGAGCGCGCCGAGCCACGCCTCCGTGCTGTTCAGTGCCCCGGACGGCCGGAGCAATCAACTGTCCGTGCTGGCCGGCCGGTTGGCCGCGAGCGCCGACCTCGCCGAGGCGGACCACACGGCGGCCACCTCCTCCCCGCATCTGCACGAGGAGCTCATCGCCACGCCCGAGGCACTGGACCGCCTCCTCGAAGCCGTCGTCACCCGGCTCGCCGGGACGGCCGCCGACCTCCAGCTCACGGGCGACCTCTCCGTGACGTTCTGGCCGAAGGGCGTCCGCATCCCCAAGGTCACTCCCGGCTTCTCCCCCGCCCCGCTGGAAGTGGCGGTCTCCGCGCGGCTCGTCACGGCGGACCGGGCCCGCGTCCTGGGTCTTCGCCCCGTAGGGGACCCGCCGACCCACTGGATCCACCAGCACCTCTCGGCGTCGGCGGAACGCCAACTGGCGTGGGTGCTCGACGAGTCGCTGCGCCACCGGGAGCAGGCGCGCTCCGCGCTGGTCGCCGACCTCAACGCCGAACTGCGCCGCAGCGGCCTGGCACCCACACTGGGCTCCCGCCCCCCGTCCCTGGAGATCGCCGCCGCCGTACTGAGCATGCCCCGGGGCCGGCGCGCCCTGATCGGCTCCCTGGGCCGCCACGCCCCGGACGCCGTGAGCGCCGCCGGTGAGGCACTCGACCGAGCGGAAGACCAGGGCCTCGACGTGTCCGACGTCGTCGCCGCCCTGCAAGGCCTCGCCGTCCAGCGCCACCGCGGCCACCGCGCCCTGTGCGCCTCGATCCTGGCCGACCGGCTCGACTGCACGATCCACCTGGGCGGCAGCAGCCGGCACGCCCTGGAGGAGGTGGCACGGGCCGCCCTCGGCCACGAGGACGGGCTCCGCGTCCTGGCCCAGCTGATCCGCTACACGGAGGGACCGGACGCGGCGGACCGCCTCAACGAACTGGTCCCCCCGGACCGGCTCCCCCTGATGGAGACCGTCCCGGGACGGCTCGACCGGCTCTTCCAGGTGGCCGACTCCCTGGTCGCGTACGAGGCCATGGGCGACCCGGCCCTGCGCCAGTACCTCGGCCGGGTCCTCGCCGACGCCACGAGCGACGCCGTCGTCCTGCCCGGCACCGACCTGCGCACCGATGCACTCGCCCTGGCCCACGCCGCCCTCTCGAACCGCTACGACACCGAGGCACTGCTCCGCCTGATCAGCCGTCCGGCCCCGACGACCGCCCCCGACGCGCCGGACGAGCCCGCCGGACCGCCCCCCGAGTCCCTCGTCCGAGGCCCCCTCGACCTCCCGGCCGAGGGCGTCCCGCCCGCCCCGGGCACGACCCTGGTCTACGTCCGCCCGGACGGCGTCCGCACCCTCGACCCGCCCGGCCCGCGCGAGGCGTACGTGGAGTGCTACGAGGTCGACCTGCGCGCGTACACGTACCCCCTGGACGAGGTGCTGCCCGGCGCCCGCGCCGTCGTGCAGATCACCGATCCTGTCGAGGCCGCCGCACGCCGGTCCCGGGGCCCGGACCTGCCGGCCCGGCTGGCCTGGAATCTCCGGCTGGGCGTCCCCCCGGCCGACCCGGCGCGCGTCCGCCCGATCCCCGGGCACACCGTGCGCTGGGTGCTCCCCGACGCGCAGGCCGCGCCCGCCCCGGAGACCGCCCGCCCGTCGTCCCCGCAGAAGCCGCCGCGCGACGACGTGGCCCGCCTGATCGACTCCGCCGAGTGCGCGCTCCTCGGCTTCGACGGCCTGCTCGTGCACCTGTATCCCCGCCAGGGGGACGCCCGCCGCGCCGCGCTGGAACTGACCGGGCTGGTGGCGGAGCTGCGCGATCCGGAGGAGGCGCTGAGCGGCGCCCCGCTCGACCCGCACCCGGGCGCCGAGCCGCATCCCCTCGACGTCCTGCGCGCCTTCGCTCGCCACCCTCGCCTGAGCCGCCCCCGGCGCGAGCGGCTCGACGCCGTCGAGTCCCGCGCGCTGCGCACCGCCCGCCGTGTCGAGGGCGCGGACGGCCTGGTC